>CAJTSY010000099.1:4814-14767 GCA_910578995.1 uncultured Acetatifactor sp. | reverse complement strand
TTTTATGCTTTTTATCGGATGCACACAAAACGGGCAGGCGCAGCCTGTTTTGGTGTTTGTAATCCGGGGATTTTCGTGTAAAATGCGCACGAAAACACCTCGCGGCGGCACCGGGTGGACAGCTCATGATCATCAGCTTTAGATCAGGCTAAACGCATCAGATTTCCGTTTTTGCCTGGAACTTTTTCTATAAATATCTGTAGACTCTTTCCCTTTCTGGTATTTATATGGTACAATGTTGAATCATAAAGACATTGAACAAATTTAGATTCCATATGTGCCGTCGCACATGAAACTGTGGCAAAATGATATTATTGCCGGCATGAAGCGGCCGGATGTTTCTTCCGTTTTTCACTTTTGTTCGGCGTAGATGAAATTTAACGAGGCTTTCCGGAAGTTAGAGAGGAGATCCGTGTGTAGTCTTGAGATGGAGAGGAAATTTCAGTATGTGGGAAGGGAAAGGCAAGGAATGAACGAAAAACGATACGAATATGAATCTCTTGTTTACAGCGCAGGAGATACAGGCGGCGCCTATGTGATTTTTCCCTACGATATCCGGAAGGAATTCGGGCGGGGCAGGGTGAAGGTTCACGCCACCTTTGACGGGGAGCCTTATGAAGGCAGTATTGTGAATATGGGCGTCCGAAACGGAGATGGAAGCATCTGCTACATTCTGGGCCTGCGCAAGGATATCCGTGCTAAAATAGGGAAGCAGCCGGGAGATAAGGTGCGGGTTACGGTGGCGGAGCGGGAATAAGGGCAGGGGCGTTCAAATTTAAAGGAATGGAAGAAGATAAAATTCAGAAAATAGAGGAGTTTATTTCAAAAATGTCAAACGAAAAAGTATACCAGATGGATTTTCAAAAGGTCTATCACCTTCTTGTGGCCAAAGCAGAGAAAAAAGGCCGCACAAGAGAAGAGGTTGACCAGGTGACGCGGTGGCTGACCGGCTACAGCCAGGAGGAACTGGACGGTATGGCGCAAGGAGCGGTTTCCTACGGGGATTTCTTCCGGAATGCTCCGGCATTAAATGAAAACAGGAAACTGATTAAGGGGGTGGTCTGCGGGGTAAGGGTGGAGGACATCGAGGAACCCCTGATGCAGGAAATCCGCTACCTGGACAAACTGGTGGACGAGTTGGCCAAAGGGAAGCCCATGGATAAGATTCTGCGGAAGCCTTGAGCTGTCTGCGATTTACAGCGGAGCAGAACAATGGTAAGACAGAAAAATCAAAGGAGAACATGGACATGATTAATAAATACGCGCCTGCTCCTGGTTTTTACCGGAAAAACGGGTTTGCAGACTGCGGACATGTTCTGTTTATGGCAAAAGAAATTATTTAACGGTCATAGGCAGGGAGCTGCCGTAATAAACCTGCAGCCTGGGGCAGAACAGGCGGAATGAGATACCTTGTGGAGGAAGAGCATGAGCTACAGAGTAAGCATTGACGGGAATTTTGCCGGAGCCATTAATTTTGCCATGCAGCAGAATTATGTTCCCATAATACGGAACCTGATTGTCAGGAACGAGACGGAGGAGGCTTTGCCGGAACTGGATGTGCGGATTCGTTTCGAGCCGGACTTTGCCAGGGAATACCATTATTTTATCGGGGAGATTCCCGCGGGGGAATCCGTGGAAATCTCCCCGGTGCGGATTCATTTAAGGACGGAATACCTGTTCTCCCTGACGGAAAAGCTGTTGGGCGTAGTTACCGTGGAGGTGTGCCGGAAGGAGGAAAGGCTCTGTTTCCTGGAAAGGGAGATAGAGCTGCAGGCCGCGGATCAGTGGAACGGCGGGCTCGGTATGCCGGAGCTCATAGCCGCTTTTGTGACGCCCAACCATCCCGTGATTGCGAAAGTGATTCAGCATGCGTCTGAGGTGCTGAAGAACTGGACCGGGAACCCCTCCTTCACCGGTTACCAGAGCCGGAATCCCAACAATGTCAAACTGCAGATGGGGGCTGTCTACGAGGCCCTGCGCCAGGAAAATATTATCTACAACAATCCCCCTGCCAGTTTTGAGAAGACAGGGCAGAGGGTCAGGATGGCCCATGCCGTACTGGAACAGAAGCAGGGAACCTGCCTGGATCTGTCGCTGCTGTATGCGGCCTGCCTGGAGGCGGTGGGGCTTCATCCCCTTCTGGTTTTCCTGCAGGGACATGCTTTCGGGGGCTGTTGGCTGGAGGAGAATACTTTTCCGGACTGCGTGGTGGATGATCTCTCTGCCCTGGAGAAGAGGATGGCGCCCGGTGCGGAAGAAATGCTTCTGGTGGAATGTACATTATTTACATCGGGTAAAAATGTGGACTTTGACGGGGCACTGGACTGCGGCAGGCGACATTTCCAGACGCCGGATAAATTCAGGTATGTGATAGATATCAGACGTTCCAGGGGCAGCGGTATCCGTCCCATCCCGATGCAGCTTACGGAGCAGGACAGGATGGAGCAGGCGGAGACAGGGACGGAAAATTCTTCGCCTGCATATGCGGCTCCGGCGGCACTGGACCAGTCCCTGATGGGGCGCGTGAAGGAGGGAAATCCGGAGGGGCTGACGAAACAGAAGCTGTGGGAGCGGAAGCTCCTGGATTTCAGCCTCCGCAATACGCTTCTGAATTTTCGCCTGACCAAGAATGCCTTTCAGCTGATGACTGCGGACCTCTGCGAACTGGAGGACCGGCTGTCCGGCGGGACAGATTTCCAGATTCTGGAGATTCCCTCCGAGTGGACCGGAACCCGGCGGGATTTCCGGATATTTGAGGAGGAGACGGATTTAAGCCTGGTTCGGAATATCGCTGCCCAGGAATTTAAGAGCAACCGTCTCCGCACCTTCCTGGAGCCTGCGGAACTGGAGGTACGCCTGAAGGGGCTTTACCGTTCCGCAAGGATGAGCATGGAGGAAAACGGAGCCAATACGCTGTTTCTGGCCCTGGGATTTCTGCGTTGGTATGAGACCGATGTGTCGGAGAAGGCCAGGTATGCGCCGTTGGTGCTTGTGCCTGTGGACATTGTGAGAAGCGTGCGCAGCCGGGGATATATCATCCGCAGCAGGCAGGAAGAGATTCGGATGAACGTCACTTTGCTTGCGTTTTTACAACAGGACTACGGCATCGTAATCGGTGGACTGGATCCCCTCCCGGAGGACGAGCAGGGCGTGGATTTGCGCCTGGTATTCCACACCGTCAGGCAGGCTGTTATGGCGCAGCGGCGGTGGAATGTGGAGGAGGCGGCTTATCTGGGGCTGTTTTCCTTCGGACAGTTTGTGATGTGGAACGATCTGCGCAGCCGGATGGAGGAGATAGCGCAGAACAAGGTGGTTTCCAGCCTCATAGAAGGCCGTATGAACTGGGACGTGGGGGAATGGAGGATTACGCCGGATAACCTGGACGAGGAACTTTCTCCGGCGGACATGGCGGTTCCCATGAGCGCGGATTCCTCCCAGATGGCGGCCATTGCGGCTGCTGCGGCAGGGCAGAGCTTTGTGCTACACGGGCCGCCGGGCACCGGAAAGTCCCAGACCATCACCAATATGATTGCCAATGCGCTCTACCAGGGAAAATCCGTACTGTTTGTGGCGGAGAAAATGGCTGCCCTCAATGTGGTGCAGAAGAGACTGGAGGGCATTGGCCTGGCACCTTTCTGCCTGGAGCTTCATTCCAACAAGACCAATAAGGGCACGGTTCTGTCCAGACTGGAAAAGACTTTGGAAGTGGGACGCATCAAGGCGCCGGAGGAGTACCTTCGGACTGCGGAGCGGATCCACGGTTTGAGAACGGAGCTGAATGCCGTCATAGAGGCGCTGCATCAGAGAAGGGAGTACGGCTGCTCCCTCTATGAAGCCATCGAACGCTATGAGCGGCATAAAGGGCTGCGGGGCAGGATTCCTTTTGACAAAAAGACACTCTCCGGGGCGGACAGGGGACGCATCGAAAAGTGGGAGGAGCTGATTCGCCAGTACAAGGTGGCAGTCGAGGAGATCGGGGTATATGCGCAGCATCCGTTAGCGGGGTATGAGGGGCTTACCTACTCCCTGGAACTGCGGGAACAGCTGCGGGAAGAACTGAAGGAGGTGTTGGAAAAATGCATTCAGGCCCTGCCCCATCAGGAAGCCCTTTTCCACTGGGCCGGGGGCATTGCGGATAAAAGCAGGCAGACGGCGGAGAAGCTGCTGACAGTGGCAGGCGCTGCCGTGATGCCCGGCGGGGTGCTGACGCGGCTGTTGGAAGCTCCCAATTATGCGCAGGCGGAGGAGAGGCTTCGGAGACTGGCGGAGGCCGGGAAAGCATATAACAGCAGGCATGCCCTGTTGGAGGAACAGTTTGAACCGGCGGTCTTTAGCTATGCGGCAGGGCAGGCGGCCCTGCGGTGGAAACAGGCAGAGGGCAAATGGTTCCTGCCCAGAGCGCTGGAACAGAACCGTCTGGTGAAGGAGCTGCGGCTCTACGCCAGGAAACCGGAAACCGTCACCAAAGACCGGATGCCCGGCTTTTACGAGGCATTGGGCCTGTTGGAAGCCGGAAAACGGGAAATTCAGGAGACTCCGCCCCAACTCACCGAGCTGACGGCAGGATTGTTTTTCGGCGTATCCACGGACTGGGGTGCACTGGAGGCCGCTTTGGATAAAACTGCCGCTCTGGAGGCAGGCTGTGCTCTTTTCCGGGACGGGGACAGAAAGGCCGTTAAGGAAGCCGTCCTCCGGGGAGAGGAAGGGGCGCTGACAGGGCATGTGAGGGAGCTGACGGAATTTCGAAAGTGCTTGGATGCATTTTTGGAAAAATGGCATATAGAGGATGTGACCGGGAGAGGAAGCAGCGTGACGGAATCCGTGACCGGCAGAACGGGAAGCGGCAGGGCGGGAGCCACGACTGACACGACGGGAACCGCTGCGGCAGAAATGTATGATATTGCGGAAAGCGGAGCAGGCAGAACAGGAAACGGAAGCGGAATGCAGGCAGCCGGGGAGAGCACATTTACGGACAGCCGGGCACTCCGGGAGACAGGCCGTAAGGAGGAGCTGTGGCTCGAAACCCTGCGCCGGACCCTTGAGAGATACGCCGGCCACTTGGAAGAACTGCGCAGCAAAACGCTTTTCAATCAGGCGGATGCGGCGCTTCGGGAGAACGGACTGGGGACAGTGAGCGAGGCTTACAAGTCCGGCCGGGTCACCGGGGCGGACATTCAGGATGCTTTCACGGGAAGCCTGTATTACGGGCTGGCACTGGGAACCATTGCGGGAGACAGACGGCTTGCTGATTTTCATGGGAAACAGTACGGGGACGAGATTGCCCGGTACCGGGAGACCCTTTCCCTTTACCAGAGGCTGACCGTACAGGAACTGGCAGCCAGGCTGTCGGCCCAGGTTCCGGTTTCCGGGGGTGCCAGTGCCGCTACTTCCGAACTGGGCATCCTGAAGAAGGCGATTCGCAGCAACGGGCGCCAGTTGTCCCTGCGGAAGCTGTTTGACCAGATTCCCGCCCTGCTCCGCAAGCTCTGCCCCTGTATGCTGATGAGCCCAATCTCCGTGGCCCAGTACATAGACCCTTCCTTCCCCAAATTTGACCTGGTGATTTTCGACGAAGCCTCCCAATTGCCCACCAGTGAGGCCGTGGGAACCATCGCCAGAGGGGAAAATGTGGTTGTGGTGGGAGACCCCAAACAGCTTCCGCCCACCAACTTCTTTTCCTCCAACCGGGTGGATGAGGAGAACGGGGAGCAGGAAGATCTGGAGAGCCTTCTCGACGACTGTCTGGCCGTTTCCATGCCACAGGAGTCTTTGAAATGGCATTATCGCTCCCGCCACGAGAGCCTGATTGCCTACAGCAACATGAAATATTACGACAACCGGCTCTATACA
This sequence comes from uncultured Acetatifactor sp., assembly GCA_910578995.1. Taxonomy (GTDB): domain Bacteria; phylum Bacillota; class Clostridia; order Lachnospirales; family Lachnospiraceae; genus Acetatifactor. The sequence continues at coordinate 8,917 of CAJTSY010000099.1, read as the reverse complement.
TTCCCTTCCCCTGCGGACCTGGTATCGGAAGTGAGGCTGATCCGCCCGGAAGGATTCTACGATAAGGGAAAGACAAAGCAGAATAAGGCGGAGGCCCGGGCCATTGTGGCGGAGGTGCTGCGCAGGCTGAAGGATGAGACACTGCGCGATGACAGCATCGGCGTGGTGGCTTTCAGCTCCGCCCAACAGAACCTCATCGACGATATGCTGTTCGAGGAATTCAGGAAGCATCCCGAACTGGAGGAATTTGACCGAAATTCCAGGGAACCTGTCTTTATCAAAAACCTGGAAAATGTCCAGGGTGACGAGCGGGATGTCATCTTATTTTCCGTGGGATACGGACCGGATGCGGAGGGAAATGTGTCCATGAATTTCGGGCCTCTGAACCGGGAAGGCGGATGGCGCCGTCTGAATGTGGCGATTACCAGAGCCAGGAAATCCATGATTGTCTATTCCGTGCTGCGGCCGGAGCAGATTGACCTGACGCGAACCAGGGCGGAGGGCCTGGCAGGGCTGAAAGGCTTTCTGGAATTCGCCGAGAGAGGCAGGAGCGCGTTGGCGCAGCGGGCGGACACCTTGGTAAAGAAGGAAGATTTTCTGGTGCAGGACATTGCGGATGCAGTGAGAGGCCTGGGATACGAAGTGAAATGCAATATCGGCTGTTCCGCGTTCAAGATGGATATGGGCATCGTGGATCCGGAGGACAGGGAGCGGTATCTGCTGGGGCTTTTGTTAGACGGAGAAAACTGCAGGGAAGCTGCCACAGCCAGAGACCGGTTCCTCTTACAGCCTGAAGTACTGGAGGGACTGGGGTGGAATGTGATGCGCGTCTGGACATTGGACTGGGTGGATGACCCGTCCAGGGTGCTTGCCCACATCAGACAGGGACTGGAGAACGCATCCCGGTCCCGGGAGCCGGAGAAAAAGGCCGTGCCGCAGCCACCGGTCTGCTTTGAGGCTTTTCAGCAGATGGAACGGGAGGAGGCGCAGGAGACAGCGGCGAGGGCTTATGAGAGCGCACTAGTCGAGCCTGCAGGTTCGCCGGATGATTTTTACCTGCCGGAGAACCGGAAAAAAATCACCAGGGTGGTGAAGACGGTTCTGGAGAAGGAAGCGCCGGTGAGCAGGAAGCTGCTGCTGCGAAAGGTCTTGGGGGCCTTTGGAATCAGCAGGACAGGTGCCAGAGTGGAAGGTATTTTTTCGGCTGTCCTGGAGAAGGAGGAGATGACCGTCACCAGGGAAGAAGACAGGGAATTCTACTGGAAGAAGGAGCAGAATCCCGACGAATATGCGATATACCGGGTGGGCGGGGATGAGGACGGCAGACGGAGCATGGACGATGTTCCCTCCCGGGAGATACAGAACGCCGCATTGGAAGTGCTCCGGGAGCAGGGCGCAATGGAGCGTCCTGACCTGGTTCGGGAGACTGCGAAGAAGTTCGGATTCTCCAGACTGGGAAATGTGATAGAGAATGTGGTGGGTTATGGGCTTCAGGCGTGCCTGAAGCAGGGGCTGATGCAGGAGATGGACAATGGGAAAATAGCCGGCATCCTCCGGAACTTCAAGGCAGCGGAATCGGAAAAGTAATCTCCAAGTCTTCCAGGGGCTTTATCTCAAAAACAGTCCGCCACCGGACTTCCCTGACGGGCTCAAAATGCAGGGAGGAGAGAGCGATCCGCCTGTCGGGGGAAGGATTTTTTCCCGCGAGAAAGATGGCGGTACAGCCGGATCCTGACTCGCGGGGGGTGTCTGTCTTTTCTTGCGGACGGGGCGGGTCACTTTCCCCGCAGTCCCTGATTTCAAACAGGCCAGTTTCTATTTCAGGGGAGATGCTGTAGGAGAGAACCTGGCAGTGTTCCGGGTAAAGTATCTCCTTTGCGCCTATGTTGCTGAAGTCGTGCATGGTTTCTTCGCATCCGTGAAGCGTCAGGGTGTATTCCTGTCCGGTTGCGGGATGGATGGTCCTGATTTCTCTGGGGTCCATGGATGGTTCAGCGGAAAAAGGTTTTGTGGTAAAATGCTTTGTGGTGACAGAGATGGGGCGGGCGTGGAATACCAGGGAAACTCTTGAGGGAGACAGGATAGGGTCTTCCTTCCAGTCATAGAGAATCCGTCCCAGATGCCAGCAGGCGTTCTTGTCGCATCCGTAGGCATTCATGAGTGCTTCTGCATCTGCGTCATTGTGCCAGGCAGCTGTGCGTGTTTTCGTGTCAGTGCCGTTGAGCCGGGCATTAATAGGCGTTCCTGTATCCGCGTTTACGTCGTCGTGTCGTGCAGCTGTGGGCGTTTCTGTATCCGCGTCTATGCCGTTGTGCCGTGCATCCTGCACCTGTTCCGCGTCCCTGTCGGGGCGGAGCGCTTCCGGATACCATCTTAGGCTTGCGCTCATGCGGCAGGCGAGGGGCTGTCCGTCCAGGCACAAATCCGCCAGAAAATCACGGCTTCCCGGATTATCCGCATCTATCTGTTCATAGTCTTCCTGTGTCCTCAGGCAGAGCCGTTTCTCACGGGGCCATTTTCTCTGGAACCGGAGGATTTCTTCTGTGGGCAGTCTGGAGCAGATATCGATGACAACGCCCTCCCTGCCGATATAGAGGGCCGGAATGCGGATTTCATGGCTGCCCCAGAGGAAAGTCCGGTTCACGGGGATGCAGGAGAGAGGGGATTTCCTGCGGTCTTCTTTCCACGTATTTCCATTTTTGCGATAATAAACATTCATTATTTTGTCCTCCTAAGGCCGTAGTATTTTTGTCTTCGAATTCGGAGACTGCAGTTTTTTATTCCTTTACGGGTCTAATACCCCGCTGTTTGCAGCGTTCTGAAGATGGAAACCAGGGCCGGATACCAAAGTGTCCAAAGGACGCTTTTAGCCTGTGGCGGGGTGGTTCATTCCGAATCTTCGACATATTCAAGAATATCTCCCGGCTGACACTTCAGAACTTTGCAGATTGCATCCAGGGTACTGAAACGGACGGCCTTTACTTTTCCTGTTTTTAAGTAAGAAAGATTGACATTAGAGATACCTACCCGGGCCGCCAGGTCATTAAGCCGCATTTTCCTGTCCGCCAACACGCGGTCAAGCCGAATAATAATCATAATGTATGATCCACCTCGTCCTGCAGATGCACCCCGTAATGGATGATGTACGCAGCCACAATGAAAGCAATGCCGGGGATAAGCATATTAAGCACGGCACGGCCGGTGGAAATGGACATCCGGCCGCCAGATGCAAGGTTCACAACCCGGCAAATCAACAGTTTGATAAATGGTACAAAAACAGCCGCCCCCAATTGGAGCATCCCATAATAAAGCAGATAAGAGGAGTTCTGCTCCGTAAAAATCTGCCCTTTATTTATGTTGGAAAATACACGGCTCAAAAACCAATAGGCAAAAATCATGGGAATTATGTGGACAGCATACATGAGGGAAAGCCCTGCCTGAACAGCCGGGTCAATCTGGTCAGTATCATTTGTCCATACATGAATATCATCGCCCATGGAGACAGTCATACTGCGGGAATGCGGGTTATGATTTTCCTCTGCGTAAATCGCCCGCTCAAAGGTTCCTGTTTTTGTATGCAGGAAAAAGGCCTGACGTCCCATAAAACTGAGGACGGCGCATAGGACATAGAAACAGATTGCAAAATAGCAGAGATATTTCATGAGCCGGGCGGCAGATCCGGCCAAGTGCTCATTTGCGAATATTTGATTGAATTTCATACGCATTGTACCTCCTGTGCGCGTCAGCGCTCATACCAGTCAATAGTTGCCTTTTGATAACAGACTGCCTTATCCGACATTTATACTTACTAACAAAAACAAGTGCCAACCTATAGGTATAACGAGTGAACGCTTTTCCAGTGCCGGGGTAATAAGCGGCAATAAAATGCGTTCACGAGTATAAAAGGTTACCCTCGTGTCTGTCGTCTTAGCCGTATAATAGCATATAAATTTAAGTATGTCAATAATATTTTAATGTTTTTCATTAAATAATTACTGCAATACTTTATTGAAATAATTGATGAGGTATCGCAGGGATGCTAAATGCTGTGGCATTACAGAGGCTGCTATGCTGTGAATGGCGAAGCCGTAAGCAGTAAACCG
>CAJTSY010000099.1:0-4714 GCA_910578995.1 uncultured Acetatifactor sp. | reverse complement strand
AGGAGCTAAAGCATTTTCTGTCGGAGAGAAAAGCAGACCTGTACGTTTTTCCGGAAGGCTTTTTAGACAGCAATGTCCTGGGAGAAGCGGTTGCCATAATAAGGAAAGAAGAAAAATATGTCATCACCGGTTATAAGGATTTCAGCCAGAACGGACAGCAAAAGGCCCTGGTCATAGACGGCGGCAATATTGTCGATGAATATACGAAATGTATCCTGACCAAAGGGGAAAAGCAGAAAAAGAAAAGACATGGAGAAAAAATCGGCTGTGTAAATACGAAATTCGGACAGATTGGAATACCGATCTGCTATGAGATACATTTTCCGGAAGTGTCAAGGATTATGTGTTTGGACAATCCGGTTTTATTGATCAATATAATCGGGACAGGAATGTACCATGAGCTGCAGCTTGAACAGTGGACTTCACTGGCAAGGGCGCGGGCTATTGAGAATGAGGTATCCGTCATTGGCTGCTCCCACTTTGCGGGACACATTCCCCTGGCTTATGCATATGACCCGTCAGGAAGATGCGTGTTATGGAAGCAAAATCAATATGGCGGCTTTGAGTTGGAAATTGATTTGGAAAAAAGCAAAGAAAATCCTATCGGCTATTTTGATGACAGAACGCCAAATTTATTCTCTCGTCTGGCAGAATAGGGTATCCTTATACCAAAGTTTGTGGTATGGATTTTGGAAAAAGATAAAGCAATTATAAAGGAATTATAAAAGTATGTCTGGGAAGTTGCATAAAAAGGCTTGGGGAGGAGGGACAGTGTATGGAATGGAGCTATGGAATTGCTTTGCTGCCGGGGTTGGAGAAGATATGGGAGAAGAACATTGAAAATAACAAGGGGGATGAAGACTGGGTAAGATGGAGGAAGGAATACATAGACTATCATATGTCAGGCAAGTCAAAAACTTTTCTGGTATCGCTTGACGGAGAGCCTGTAGGGGAGGGTACGCTGCTCTTTGAGCCGGAATGCCGCGCCATAGGCGGGCGGGAATTGCTGGCGGATGGCGGAACAACGGCAAATATCAACGCTCTGAGGATAGAGAAGGCCTATGAAGGACAGGGACATATCTCTCGTCTTGTGAAGCTGATGGAAAAGTATGCCGGAGAGACCGGCTGCCGGAGGCTGACCATCGGGGTAGAGGCCCATATGACCAGAAATCTGGGAATCTATCTCCACTGGGGCTATGATGAGTTTGTCATGTCCGAAGTAGAGGATGGGACATTGGTGTTATATTTTGCAAAAAATCTATAGGTTCTGCAATTCGGAGCCGGAGGATGATTCGGTCCATAGAATTCCGGCCAGGGAAGATGGGCGGGATGTTTATGAGATTGAGTGACGTATCTGCAGTAAGGCAGTACAAACTGGATTTGTTTTGCTTTGAATCGACGTGGATGACAAGGACAGAAAGGCGGAAGTATGGCAAAGTACTTTAATGTAACAGGTATGTGTAAGCCATCGGAGCATTATATGGTCAGTCTGGACGGACGGCTTGCGGAAATCAGGAGGATGATAGACAGGAAATACTATTTTGCGATAAACCGTTGAAGACAGTATGGAAAAACGACAACACTTGCGGCGCTGAAGCAATATCTGCAGGAGGATTTTATTGTGGCCAGCCTTGATTTCCAGTTTCTGTCCCAGGCAGACTTTGAGACTGAGCAGTCTTTTTCCGCGGTGTTTGCCAGGCGGTTTGCACTGGCGCTGCGGCGTGTGCCGGAAGCGGCGGGGGAGGCTTTGGACAGGATCAAAAAATATGGGGATGATGGCTGCCGCATGTCACTCCTGTTTGAAGAGCTGAGCGAATTCTGCGCGTCTGCGCCCAAGCCGGTTATTCTGCTCATTGACGAGGTAGACAGTGCGTCAAATAACCAGGTCTTCCTTGATTTTCTGGCTCTTTTGCGGGGATATTACCTGCAGAGGGATGAATTTCCCACGTTTCAGTCGGTGATTTTGGCAGGGGTATATGATATCAGGAACCTGAAGCAGAAGGTCCGCCCGGATTCGGAGCATAAGCATAACAGTCCATGGAACATTGCAGCCGCGTTTCATGTGAATATGGATTTGGAGGCGGAGGGCATAGAGGGGATGTTGGCCGAATATGAGGCGGACTACCATACTGGAATGGACGTAAAGCAGATGGCGGAACTTTTGTATGGGGAAACCTGCGGCTACCCCTTTCTGGTTTCCCGTCTTTGCCAGCTTATGGATGAGGAGGTTGCGGGAAGCGTGGAATTCCCGGACAGGCAGGCGGCATGGACCAGGGAGGGGCTGTTGGCGGCAGAGAAGATTCTGCTGATGGAGAAGAACACGCTGTTTGATTCTTTGATTAATAAGCTGACGGATTTTCCGAAACTGCGGAAATTGCTTTATTCCATGTTGTTTTTGGGGGAAACGGTTGTATTTAATGCCCACAATGATGTTATTCAGATTGCGTCTATGTTTGGTTTTGTAAAGAATGTAAATGGAGCCACGGCGGTTGCAAATAGAATTTTTGAAACTGTTTTGTATAATTTATTTTTATCGGAGGAAGAGGTTTCCAACAGGACGTTTTCGGCTGCAGTGGAGGAACGGAACCAGTTTATCCAAAATGGTGTCCTGAATATGGAGCTTCTGTTGGAAAAATTTGTAGTCCACTGGGGAGACTTATACCATTCCGCTGATGAGAAATTTATAGAGGAAAACGGGAGGAAGTTTTTCCTGCTGTATTTAAAGCCGGTCATCAACGGCGTGGGCAACTACTATATTGAAGCCAGAACCAGGGACCGGGGGCGCACGTACGTGATTGTTGACTACAGAGGGCGGCAGTACATTATAGAAATCAAGATATGGCGCGGCGAGGAGTACAACAGAAGGGGAGAAGAGCAGTTAGCATCTTATCTGGAATCCTATCATGCGCAGAAAGGGTATTTGCTCAGGTTTAACTTCAATAAGAATAAAGTGCCGGGAGTGAAAGAAATTTCATGGGGCGGGAAGGTTATTTTTGAGGCTGTGGTATAAGGACCTTATTCCTGGCAGGAAGTTGACTTGGAATTGCATTGTGTCAAACTTAGATTTCATATGCATCTGTACACATGAATTTGTGGTACAAAGTGGCAGGATTAAAATGAAAAACTTAAGACAGGGAGGCAGAAATGGAGATATCAAAGAGTGACTGGAAGCTTTACAGAGAAAAAATAGCTGACTGGCAGGAGCGCTATATGGGGCGGCTGAATCAGGAGTATATAGCCTTGCTGAGTTCCGATAAAGGCAACCCTTCTGACAGGTTCTGGAAGCTTGATGAGCGGATTCTGAAGGATAGAAGGCATCCTGGCGTCAGAATTGAATTGAAGAAATCAAGCGCATTCTTCGATATTGCGGATCTTATTTGCCTAAAAGTAATCACCTATGATGACCTGGCTGACTTTAGCGAAGTATTAAGGGAAGCGGTAAAAATGATACTTGACAGATATGGACTGTAAAGTACTTTTGTATCATAACTGCGCCTTCGCAATGACGTAAGGCAGTGAAAAAAAAGGAAAATGTGGAGGAAAACGGAGATGCTATTACTACAATATGAGAAATGCAGTACCTGCAAAAAGGCAGTGGCCTGGCTGAAAGACAACCATATCGCCTACGATGACAGGCCCATCAGGGAGCAGAATCCCACAAAAGAAGAACTGGCCGACTGGCATCGCAGGAGCGGCCTGCCACTAAAACGCTTCTTCAATACCAGCGGGAACCTGTACAAGGAATTACAGCTGAAGGAGAAACTGCCGTCCATGTCCGAGGAGGAACAGCTTGCCCTGTTGGCAACGGACGGGATGCTAGTGAAGCGGCCCCTTGCGGTGGGGGAGGATTTTGTCCTGGTAGGTTTTAAGGAGGCGGAGTGGGAAGAGAAATTGGGGAGATAGTAGGATTCGTTTTTCTATGGGGGAATTAATTTTATAAATACAATTGCGGTTCTTCCAGGTTCGTGGTGGATGGGGAGTAGGGGGAGGAATTTTTTCCCCATAGCCAGAGGGTATTTTAACAGGGTGCGGAGAAAAGGCGGCAGGAGAAAATATCGCAATGAATATAGCAATCTGTGATGATGAGGAAATTTTTCGAACATATCTGCGGGCCCTTCTTGTGAAGGACAGCTTTGCCCGGGGGACGGATATCCGGGTGGAGGAATATGACAGCGGCGAGGCCCTTCTGGAAGCATATGAGAAGGGGGATTTCTGTGCCGAAGTCATTTTCCTGGATATCCGGATGCCCGGCCTGGACGGCCTGGACACAGCCAGGGCTCTGCGGAGAAAAGGGGAGAATTGCCTCATTGTGTTTCTGACCAGTCTGTCGGAATATGCCAGAAAGGGCTACGAGGTCAGGGCCTTCCGCTATCTGCTGAAGGAGGAGGCTGACAGGGAACTGGGGAAGGTGATGGAGGATTGCAGGAGGGAACTGGGGGAGGGGGATTGGTTTTCCTTTGCCCAGGGACACCAGATGTGCAGAATACCGAAAGTGGATATCCTGTATTTCGAGAGCAGAAAACGACTTGTGTTGCTGCACACGGCTTCGGAGAGCTATTCCTTTTACCGGAAACTGGACGAACTGGAAGAGGAACTGCAGGGAAGCGGGTTCCTGCGGTGCCACAAAAGTTACCTGGTGCAGGAGCGGTATGTGCGCAGTTGGAAGGGGAGCAGGCTGTGGTTGGAGGACGGCACGGAACTGCCCATCAGCCGC
>CAJTSY010000098.1:8908-14872 GCA_910578995.1 uncultured Acetatifactor sp. | reverse complement strand
ATTCTGCCGTATAACAGCTCTAATTGGATTAATGATTACTTGTGGAAGGAATCGATGAAGATGTGGTGTGGGTTTGCCCCGCAGACAGAAGATTCGTCCGGATATGCTGAATTGCCGGAAGTACTTGGGATGCCCTGTTATCCGGATGATGGATCAATCAAAATGATTAATGGAGTGTTGGTGGTGAAGTTTTAGAAGGAATGACTGACGGGCTAGACCAAGGATTTCTGTGGGAAGGTGCCAGGTAACACGAACCTGGAATTCAAATAGGCGGGGAGATTTTGTTTCTATCTCTATAAACAATACGATAAGAAATGGTGAGAAAAATGAAGGGTAAATTATATTTTGTATATGGATATTATAGCTCTCAGAATCAGAATATCGAAATAACTGGAAATACAGAAATAATACGAGATAGAATGATTTTAATGAGGAATGATATTAATAATGTTTATAACGTACAAACAGAAGATATATCCATTCATGATCAGGAATACATTCCACTGACAGAAGAGTATATTATTTATGATGGAAACAGTGTGAAACCTGGAGGCAATAATCCGATGGCATAAAGTGTTTACCTTATTTGAACAATGCTACTGTTATCGGATTTTGGGGGTACTATAGAAAGAACGAATCAGGCAGCATCATACATTGAAATAGACTGGGAAAGTGGAAAAATAAATAAAAAATAGGTTATGAACTCACATCCTTCCTTTGGAAGATATTGTGGGAGGCATTCAGGAATGAACTTTGGGATAAAGGGCATGGATATGTCATTTGCGCAGTTGAAATTTTGTTTTAATGCACGATAAATTTTCCTGTCGATAAATGTCGAATAATGCGGTGAAAATATGTCGATACTTGGATATAGATGTGATAATATAAAAGACAATGTAAATGTTTTCAAAGGGGGAAGGAATAGAATGAAAGAGGCAAAAAAAGTTGAGACAAGTAATCTTAGAATCGAAAATAATATAATTTCGATGGGGGACATACTCCTACAGATTAGTAACATTTCACAAGTAAGTATAGAGCCGATTCCTAAAAGAGAATTTAAACTTAGTGCTGTTTTTGTGCTTATTTTGGGAATATTAGGGGCTATGCAGCGGAATGAAGACATTAAAGCCATGGGAGTGATGACTATATTTGTAGTAACAGGATATATAATTTGGATAGTAATAGAGAATACGAAAGAAGGAAATTACTTATACATATATATGAATTCAGGAAATTTCTATTATATATTTTGTGCGGAAGAAGTTTTTTTAAGAGAAGTAATAGAAGTGTTGGAATATTGTATTAATAATCACTATGTTCAGGAAGTATGCATAGATTTTGAGAATTGTATATTGGACAATTCACCAATAATTGTGGGAAATGAAAATGAGGTAAACAGATGACAACTCATATTACTGTTAGTAACAGTATATTGGATGGGAGCCCAGTAACATTGGGACAGGGAAATGTTGTAGTGGTATCTGCAGGTGATGGATTAGATTGGAAGTATATTCAGGATGAACTGGAAAAGGCTAGTAGCAGGCTTGCAGATAATACCATGGAGTATGTTGTTACTAAGGACGCAATTGATTACGTTAAAAAGAAAGATAAAGAAGGTTTCAAAAATATTATAAAAAAATATTCTATGTGGTTTTGCTCTGACGTATTTAAAGGAATAGTAAGCGGTGGGATAGTGGAGATTATTAAGGCATTATTAATATAATTAAGGGAAGGATTCTGTCAGAGTTTTTGTGTTTTTGATTTCTATAAGAAGCTTATTTGTGAACCCCATGGTATTCTTATCAGCTCTTTTAGTAAACGGAGCAAACTAATTCAATTTTTTTGGGGGCAAATAAGTTTGTTTTTTTGGAGCTTTAAGGCTTAATGAAGTTTTTGCATTTCCTCTTGCCTTTTCCCCCAAATCGTGCTATCCTAAACACAGGCAAAGAATTCAGATTCTGCAATCATCTAAAAGACCATCTGGTCTTTCTGCAATACCTGACAATAGAAACTGCCGGAAGGCGGATTCCATTGTGTGAACTTCTTGCTGGGCGGGAGCCTATATCCCAACGAACATGAACCCATAACCCAAAGCAGGAAGGGAAAACTGCAGAACCTTTCCTGTATGTCTGAATTTCAGAAAGGAAAGGAATCAAATGCAAAAAAAGAAAAGGGCGGAAAAGGCACAGGCGGCACAGAACCCGTTGGACACAGAAAAAGTAAAAAAGACAGACAACCCCATAAAAACAGAAAGTGTTGGAAAAACCTCCGGGGATCCGCAAAATGCCAAAACCGGGACAGGAGAATTCCGGAAGAAAACAGATCCCGGCATCAGCACGCCCCATGACAAAGGCTATAAAAAGAGCCTGTCCAGGCCCTCGGAATTCCTGCATTTCCTCAAGAAGTACATCGGGGAGGAGTGGATGATGAGGTTGGAGGTGTCGGACTTAAGCCTCTGCGACAAGGAAATGCTGGAGCGGGACTACGAGGGCAAGGAGGCGGACCTTCTCTACAGGGTCATCATGCCCGACGGAAGGGAAGTCTTTATCTTTATCCTTCAGGAGCTGCAGTCCTATGTGGACTACACCATGGTGTTCCGCATCCTGGTATACGTGGTAAACACCCTGGTGAAGTATTTCCTGGACAGGGACAAAAACGAGAGGGAGCAGTCCGGGTTCCGGCTCCCAGCCATAGTCCCCATTCTTTTTTACAACGGCCAGGAAAGGTGGACGGCGGCCAGGAGTCTGAGGGAGTACCAGAACAGCGGGGATATATTTGGAAGCCATATCCTGAACCTGGAGTATTACCTGGTTGATCTGTCGGAGATCGAGGAAGAATACATTCTGTCCACGAACACGGTCCTGGACAATATCATGTACTGCGACAAGTTCAGGAGGAAACTGGAGCTGGCAGGCGCCCTCCGCACCGCCTACGGCAGAATCGGGAAACTTGGCCTCCAGGAAAGGGAAGAATTCCGGAACTGGGTAAAATACATCCTGCTTTCAGTCTGTGGAAACAAGGAAGCCGTGGTGGAGGAAATCCTGAACTGGGCGGGAGACGGGGAGGACGACATGGCATTTAAGTATAATATTATAAGGGCATTCGAGGACGAGAGGGCGGAGGGAAAAGAAGAAGGAAAGGAAGAGGGAAAGGAAGAGGGAAAGACCCTTAAGCTGATCAGCCAGGTCAGAAAGAAGGTACAGAAAAACAATTCAATACAGGAGATTGCGGATATGCTGGAAGAGGATTCCGCAGTCATTGCCCCGGTCTATGACTTGATCCGTACCCATGACCACTGGGATGACGAGAGGATTTACAGCGAGTTGGCTGAATTGGAAAAAAGGTAAAAGGAATTTTGAAATGAGCATACAGCAGATGGTTGAAAAGAATAATTATGTTATTATTTTAGACACAAATATACTTCTGAATATTTACCGGTATTCGCCGGAATTTTCCCAGTTTGCGCTTAACTGCCTGCGGGCCGTAAAAGAGCATGTCATGCTGCCTGCAACAGTGCGCCTGGAATATGGGAAACACTGCAGGGCAGAATTTGGAAAGATGCGGAACCGTGTAAAAAATGCGGGAAATGGGACTTCGGAACAGATAAAACTTTCCAGGGCAAAGGTTCTTAAAAGCTGTGAAAATCTGGAACGTCTTGAGTTTCCGGATGTGGACGAACTGCGCGACAGCCTTTCTGTAAAATTTGACGAGCTGCAGAAAGTCATTGATGATTTTTTTCAGGACAGAATCGGCCTGCGGCTGATTTCCCGTGCCTGGGAAAATACGGATTACCTGCAGAAACTTGTGGCTGAATGGGAGCAGGCCGGCGCAGTCCTGCCGGAACCGTCCCAGGAAGACATTTATGCCTGGTGCGAGGAGGGGGAGGAACGCTATAAGAAGCAGGTTCCGCCTGGTTTTAAAGATGCAAAGGATAAGGACGGGGTTCGGAAATACAGCGACCTGATCTGGTGGAAAGAGGTACTTCGATTCGCGGATAAGGAAAAGAAAAATGTCATTCTGGTTACGGATGACGTGAAAGCTGACTGGTGGGAGACTGTAAATGGGAAGCGGCAGCTGCACCAGGGGCTGATGGATGAGTTTTCGAAGACAGGACGGAACCTGTGTCCGTTTGTTTCCCGGGATTTTTACAGTGAGATAGCCGCTGATTATGACGTGGAAAAAACAGATGCCGTAGAGATTGCCCTGCAGATGACGGACAAGGAATACTGTGAATCGATTGCAGAGCGGGTGTTTGACAGAATTGAGTCCGAATGCAGGTATTCCGATACGGACTATATTGATGTATCTTCCGCCCATATCGGGTCAGAGGGAATTGAAGAGCTGGAAATTACGGGGCATGATTTTCTTGGCGGTGAACGCATCGACAGAGATGACAATGTAATTACCTACCAGTTTGAATACGAAGTGACTGCAGAAGGCGTATCATATGATTACTGGGGGAGGGATGAGGACACCAGGGAAATAGTGCGGTCCTATGGGACGGAGCATATGTTTGAGGGAACGGTTACAGTCGAGGTTACCAGGGAGGCGGATATATTTCTGGATTTCGAGGATGACAGTACATTTGACACGGTGAAAATTGTTTCCGGCGAGCTGGAGGAAACGTATTACAAAGAGCGCTGGCCGGAAGAGGAAATTGGGGAGCTGGGAAACTGTCCGGATTGCGGCTGTCCGCTGAATCCGGAGAATGACTGGGGAGGTTTCTGTGTAAATTGTGCGGAGAACCACTAATGCGAAACCACGTCCTGCTCTTGCATTTTGTCAGACAGCATGCTATACTTTTCACTATAAGGAATTGTCCCGGTATTTCCGGAAGAATAACAGTGAAAAGAAAAAGTGTCCCCAGGGACAGAAAGGAAGTAAGTAGGAAAATGAAACAGGGTTTTGACGACATTATGGCAAAGGTAAAGCAGTGCGGGAAGAAAACAGTGTCTGTGTCAGTGGCACAGGACTCTGCAGTGCTGGAGGCCGTCAGGGAAGCAAAGGAGAGGGGGATTGCGGATGCAATCCTTGTCGGCGATGAGGCGAAGATCAGGGAAGTGGCTGATTCCATCGGCATGAACCTGGACGGCTATGAGATCATTGACGAACCGGATATGATTGCTGCCTCGCTGAAGGCCGTAAAGCTTGCCCATGAGGGCAGGGCCGACATGTACATGAAGGGGCTGATCGACACCAAGGATTTCCTGAAGAGTGTTCTGGACAAGGAAGTGGGCCTGCGTACCGGCAGTCCTCTTTCCCATGTGGGTGTATTTGAGATCGAGGGAATCGACAGGCTGCTGTTCCTGACGGATGTGGCGTTTATGACCTATCCCACCCTGGAGGACAAGGCGCACATTATCCAGAATACGGTGCCGGTATGCAATGCATGCGGGGTGGACATGCCCAAGATAGCTCCCCTTGCGGCAGTGGAAGTAGTGAATCCCAAGATGCCTGTTACCGTGGAAGCGGCTGAGCTGACAAAGATGTGCGAGGAAGGCAAAATTACCGGCTGTATCATCGACGGGCCGCTTTCCCTGGATCTTGCCGTTGACCCGGAGGCCGCAAAGCACAAGGGCGCTACCGGCAGGAAGATCTGCGGCGACGCGGATGTGCTGCTTTTCCCCGATATCCATGCAGGAAACCTGGTCTATAAGGCCATCGTACATATGGTAAAGATGCGCAACGGCGGCATTCTTACGGGGACGAAAGTGCCTGTAATCCTTACCAGCCGCTCTGACAGCTTTGAGACTAAGGTGAATTCCATCGCTCTGGCAGCAGTGGTATCCGAGGAGCTTAAGAAAAGAGCGTAAGCGGGATGGAAAATCCGGATCCATAGGATAGTCCTGATAGGGAAACGGTGTCGGAGCGGAAACATGCGGGGGCAGGAGAACCGGGGACAGTGCCGGAGCGGAAACATGCGGGGGCAGGAGAACCGGGGACAGTGCCGGAGCGGAAACATGC
>CAJTSY010000098.1:0-8808 GCA_910578995.1 uncultured Acetatifactor sp. | reverse complement strand
AGCGGAAACATGCGGGGGCAGGAGAACCGGGGACAGTGCCGGAGCGGAAACATGCAGAGGCGGAATCGGCGCAGAAGCGGGAATATGGATCAGGAATTATAAAAGTAAACAGAGGAACAGGAATAGGAGAATCATATGTCAGTGAAAAGTTTAATTATCAATCCGGGCTCTACCTCCACCAAGATCGGCGTGTTTGAGGATGAGACCCTGTTATTCGAAGAGACCTTAAGGCATTCCACGGAGGAAATCAGCCGGTATGCCAGTATCGTGGATCAGAAGGATTTCCGCAAGAAGATCATCACGGATCTGTTGGAATCCAAGAATTTTGATTTAAAGAGCCTGAATGTGGTGGTAGGACGCGGCGGTATGCTGAAGCCCATTCCGGGAGGAACCTATGCAGTAACCGATGATCTGCTGGAGGATCTGAAAGCGGGTGTGCAGGGGCAGCATGCCTCCAACCTGGGCGGTATCCTGGCAAAGGAGATCGGGGATTCCATCGGGGTGCCTTCCTATATCGTAGATCCGGTTGTGGTGGATGAGCTGATGCCCATCGCAAGGTATTCCGGTGTGCCGGAGCTCCCCAGGGTCAGTATTTTCCACGCGCTGAACCAGAAGGCTGTGGCCAAACGGTACGCAAAGGAGATCGGTAAGCCTTATGAAACCCTGCGGCTGATCGTGGTTCATATGGGCGGCGGGGTGTCGGTGGGAGCCCATGAAAATGGCAAAGTAATCGACGTGTTCAACGCCCTGGACGGCGACGGGGCATTCTCCCCCGAGCGGGCAGGCGGAGTGCCCAACGGAGCGTTGATTAAAATGTGTTTTTCCGGTAAGTATACAGAGAAGGAAGTCTACGGCAAGATGGTGGGAAAAGGCGGCTTTAACGCCTACCTGGGTACCAACGACATGCGTGAAGTGACGAAAATGGCCAATGAGGGAAATGAGAAGGCAGTGGAAGCCAAGGCGGCGTTCCTGCTGCAGGTGTCCAAGGACATCGGTTCCATGGCCTGTGTGCTGAAGGGCAGGGTGGACCAGATCATCGTCACAGGTGGAATTGCTTATGGGGCAGATGTGGTAGCGGCCCTGAAGGAGTACGCGGAATGGATCGCGCCCTTCACCGTATATCCCGGCGAGGACGAACTGCTGGCACTGGCCCAGGGCGCGCTGCGTGTGCTTAACGGCGAGGAAGAAGCGAAAACCTATTAAGTTTTTCAGAGGGCTGCTGCATGAAGGGGTATCTGTTTGATGTCCGGAATGTGACAGTCCTTTCTTATTGCCGCAGTGAGGATTTATGCGGCGGAGCTGCTGCGGACGGTTCCAACGGAAATGAATTTCAGGCTCGTCGGCCAGATGTCTAAAAACCCCCGGCGCCGTTCCTGAGAAGAAACGGCGCCAGAATGAATTCACAGGCCGGTTCCGGCCACAGATCAAATATCAAATTTAAAATATCTCTTGGCGTTGTAGTAAGAAATATCCCGGATAATCTCGGAAAGCGTATCCATATCTGCGGGGAAGCCGCCGCCCTCTACCCAGGTGCCGATCAGATTGCACAGGATCCGGCGGAAGTATTCATGCCGCGCATAAGACAGGAAGCTCCTGGAGTCTGTCAGCATGCCCACGAAGCCGGACAGGTTGCCCAGGTTTGCCAGGGAGATGAGCTGCTCGGTCATGCCGATTTTGTGGTCATTGAACCACCATGCACTGCCCTGCTGGATTTTGGCTACAGCGGTGGAATCCTGGAAACAGCCCAGGATGGCGCCGATGGACTGGTTGTCATTGGGATTCAGGCTGTACAGGATGGTTCTGGGCAGTTCGTCTGTCTTGCACAGGGCATCCAGGAAATCGGCAATCTGTGCGGAAGGCGTGTCATTATTGATGCAGTCGTAGCCGGTGTCAGGGCCAAGCTTCTCGTACATTCTCGTATTGTTATCCCGCTTGCAGCCGAAATGGAGCTGCATCGCCCAGTCAAGCCGGTGGTATTCCCTGCCCGCGAAGAGCATAAAGGCGGTCTTGAATTTCAGCTGTTCCTCTCTGGTGGGAACCATTCGGTTCAGTCTCTTTAAGAAGATTGCCTCGATCTCGTCTTCGCTGGCGGGATAGTACATCACATATTCCAGTCCGTGGTCAGAGACGCAGCAGCCCATGGATGCGAAATAATCCATCCGCTGCCCCAGGGCTTTTTTCAGTGCGGCAAAGCTGCTGATTTCTATGCCGGTGACTTCGCAGAGACGATCCAGATAATCCAGATAGTCCGGTTTTTCAATGTTCATGGCCTTATCGGGCCTCCATGCGGGCAGAACTTTTACATTGAAGTTTTCGTCCTCCGCGATTTTTTCATGCCATTCCAGGGAATCCACGGGGTCGTCGGTAGTGCAGATCAAAGTTACGTTGCTTTGTCTGATCAGGTTCCGGACGCTCATGGAAGGCTGGGCCAGTTTCTCGTTGCACAGTTTCCATACCTCGTCCGCCGTCTTCTTATTCAGCACGCCGTGGTAGCCGAAATACCGCTGCAGTTCCAGATGGCTCCAGTGGAAGAGGGGATTGCCGATGGCTTTGCCCAGGCATTCAGCCCATTTACAGAATTTTTCGTAGTCGGAAGCGTCGCCGGTAATGTACTTTTCCTCTATGCCGAAGGAACGCATCAGGCGCCATTTGTAATGGTCGCCGCCCAGCCACACCTGGGTGATATTGTCGAAATGACGGTCTTCAGCGATTTCCCTGGGATTGATGTGGCAATGGTAATCCAGTATGGGGGTATTTTCGGCATAGTCGTGAAACAGCTTTCTGGCTGTTTCAGATTCCAGTAGGAAATCTTTGTCCATAAATTCTTTCATGTTGCATGTTCTCCATTTTCACATTAATATTTTTTTAAATGCTATAGATATTTTATATGGAGGGCTGTTGGCATTTGCTTAAATGCTACCGCCGGCTGCCCTGGGTATTCTGCCACCGGGTAGTTCCCCGGGTGATGATCTCCCCGGAAAAAACAGTTTTTTTCGGCATTTCCTGTCCTCCCAGCACGCCCAGAAGTGTGGTGACCAGGTGCTGGCAGAGAGTTTCCAGTTTATTGTCCACGCTTGTCAGTTCCGGTTCGCAGCACATGGTCAGCATGGAGTTATTATAACCCACCACGGAAAAATCCTCCGGAATCCGGTAATTCATTTCCCGTGCATATTTTAAGGCAGCCATGGCCAGCGTGTCGTCCGAGGCGATCACGCCGTGAAAAACACTTCCGCTGTCATGAAGCTCTCTCAGCTCCCGGGCCATGGCGGGAATATCCTCCTGGGAGCCGTGATAAAACCGGGTCATGGATTCGTTGCCCTCTTTTTCCATGGCGGCCAGATAACCTGCCAGCTTATGCTTTCCGCTGTAGGAACTGGAATTGTAGAAATACAGGATATCCCTGATGCCGTCCTGAAGCATGTGCAGAGTAGCCTCGTATACGGAGGCAGAATCGTCGCAAAGCACGCTGTAGACATTGGGAACATCCAGATCCGCGTTCAGCAGCATGACCGGAATCTGTGAGGCGGCTTCCGCAATGTAGCGGTTTTCCCATTCTTTTTCATGGACGAAATTGGATCCTGCCAGGATGACGCCGTCCACTTTCTTGGTGAGCAGCAGGTCCATGGAGGCAGCCTTGGCCCCGGGGTCATACCCTGTACAGCACAGGAGGCTGTCATACCCGTTGGCGCGAAGCTTCTGCTCAATGTAGTAGACCGCTTTTGCCAGGTAAGGATCCGAACTGTCCGCGCACATGATGCCCATGGTCTTCATGGTATTCAGGCCAAGTCCCCTGGCGAAGGCATTGGGGGTGTACCCATAGCGTTCGATTATATCCATAACCCGTTCGCGGGTCTTGTCGCTTACATTCCGGCTTCCGTTCAGTACCCGGGAGACTGTGGCGATGGACACGCCGGCTTTTTCGGAGATATCGTATATTGTCATTGGCAGTCCTCATGATAGAAATGTAAGTAGTTTCAATAGCCTTCCTTTATTATAGCAAACACTGTTTTTTTTGCAAGGGATTTCCCGATATTTTTTCCGGGCTGCCTTTTCCCGGAAATAAGGATTTTCTCATTGACGAATTCTCCGGAAAGCAGTAAAATAGGGAATGTAAGCACTTACATGATTGCAATGGGAACGCTGTGAAATTCTGTGGGCGTTCATGGTTCCGGGCGCTTGCCTCCGGCAGGAAAGTCCGCAGTGAGGAAGGCGGGTATCATGATATGGCAATCTTCAAACAGGGGGTGATCCTGTAAGAAACTAAAGCGCCAAAAAGAGTTTTAAGTGCACGAATTAAAAATCCTGCGGTTTTCGGTTGATGTTTTCGGGAGTTCTCTGTATAATTAGGGAAAGGGAACCCGGAGATACGGAGACGGCGGGATTTTTTGGATTTCCCGGGAAAATACATTGTGGAAGGTGAGAAAAAATGGGATTTGGCAAAGAGAAGATCAGGCAGGTCACGCATCTGATGCTGTTGGCGGCGTTTCTGGTGCTTGTGTTGATCTACAGTGAGGAAGTGTTTCAGGGGATTGGTTTTCTGTTCAGTATTTTATCCCCTTTTGTTGTGGGCGGAGTCATTGCCTTCGTGCTGAACATCCCCATGCGGGCCATTGAGGAGAAGCTGTTTGCATTCTGGAAGGGGAGGAGCGCGGGCAGGCTGA
Source organism: uncultured Acetatifactor sp. (assembly GCA_910578995.1). Lineage (GTDB taxonomy): Bacteria > Bacillota > Clostridia > Lachnospirales > Lachnospiraceae > Acetatifactor. The sequence continues at coordinate 4,147 of CAJTSY010000098.1, read as the reverse complement.
AACGGCCCGTAAGCCTGGTGCTGGCCCTGGTGGCCGTGGTGCTTGTGATCACTGTGGTCATAGGCACGGTGGTACCCCAGGTGGCATCCACCGCCGCGGAGGTGGGGAAGAAGATTCCCGGCTTTCTGGACAGGGTTATCGAGGAACTGGACAGGCTGACCAGGCAGTATCCGGAACTGGCCAGGCAGGTGGAGAAACTGGAAGAACTGGAGATGAACTGGGAGGCCATTCTGAACAGTATCTTTGATTTCCTGAAAAACGGTGCGGGGGATGTGCTGAATTCCACCTTCAGCGTGGCAAGCGGAATCATATCAGGGGTGGTAAATACCGTGATTTCGTTTATATTTGCACTTTATATTCTGTCACAGAAAGAGAGGCTGGGGAACCAGGGGCGCAGGATCCTCTGGGCTTACCTGCCGGAAGCCGTGGGAAGCCGCATTCTGGAAATCTGCAGTCTCCTGTATAAGAATTTCAGCAGCTTTATCACGGGACAGTGTCTGGAGGCGGTGATCCTGGGCACCATGTTTGTGGTGTCCATGAGCCTGTTTGGAATGCCTTATGCGCTGATGATCGGTGTTCTGATTGCCTTCACGGCGCTGATTCCCATAGTGGGCGCGTTTATCGGGTGCGTGGTGGGGGCGTTCCTGATTCTCATTGATAATCCCCTCATGGCGCTGTGGTTTGTGATTCTGTTCCTGATCCTGCAGCAGTTGGAGGGAAACCTGATCTATCCCAGGGTGGTGGGAAATTCCGTGGGGCTGCCTGCCATCTGGGTGCTGATGGCGGTGAGCGTGGGCGGCAGTCTCTTCGGTATCGCAGGCATGCTTTTCTTCATACCGCTGATGTCTTCCTGTTATGCCCTGCTGCGCGAGAGTGTCAACAAACGGAATAAAGGAAGGAATATAGCGGCTGTACGAGTGCCAGGGGAGGCGGGACGGCCGGAGGGTTATATGTCTTCAGGGGAGAAAAGGGACGGAAGTGACCCGTCTTTCGGGGGAAAAAGGTCAGCGGGTACCCTGGCTTTCCAGGAGAAGGGGTCAGCGGATTCTCTGCCTTCCGGGGAGGGAAAGTCTGCGGCAGGGAAACGGGGACGTAAAAACGGCAGGAGATAAAGGGCGGATTTCGGTACGATACCGGCTGATCGATCAGCCCATAGTGTCCATTAAGACATGGGCAGGTAAAGCTGTCCGGCATAATGTACGAATCATCGGAGGGGCTGCTGTCTGGCAGCCCCTCTTTCCGGGGGGCCGTCTGCTGCAATACACACCGTGGTTTATCGCAGTTCTTCTTTTTCTGGAGCGGAACCGGGAGCGTGCCTTTTACTCATTCCTGGAGATGCCGGATGAATACCACGAGGAGCTGCTGAGAAAAGCTGCGGGAGGTACCGCGGGAGAGCGCAGTAACGTGCTGTCTGTGCGGGATAACGGAAGCGGCGTGCGAAGCTGTGATCTGCCCTATATTTTTGAGAAAGGCTTTACCGGCCATTCCGGGGAGGGCAGGAAGGAGGCCGCCGGGATGGGGCTCTATCTGGCCAGGGAGATCGCCCGGGATCTGGGCCTGTCCATGGAGGCGGCTTCCGGGTGGGGGAAGGGGTTCGAGATGCGGATCTGTTTTCCTGTGGTGAGGGAGTGACCGGCAAGAATGATTGCGCTCACGAGTATAGGTCTTGCGGACAGCTCTCCATATATGCTATGATAGCAGTAAAGAATCAGGAGAGCCGTTGTTTTTACGGTTCCTGAAAACAGTAAAAATGGAGGAATCATGATATGCAGTTAGGAATCAGAATACATGATACCGCGAAGCTTCCCTTTGAGGAGCGGATCGCCCAGGTGCATCAGTTGGGGTTCACCTGCGGCCACCTGGCTTTGTCCAAGGTTATCGATGAATTTCCCATCACGGATGAGGCGCTGACGCCGGGACTGGCCATGTACATAAAGAATGTTTTTGCCAAAAATCAGGTGGATATAGCAGTCCTGGGATGTTACCTGAACCTGGCGAATCCCAATAAGAAACAGCAGGCCGAGACGGTGCGCCGCTATATGGCGCATATCCGCTTTGCGTCCTGGCTGGGCTGCGGCGTGGTGGGAACGGAGACCGGTGCGCCCAACGAGACTTACGCCTATACGCCGGAATGCCATACAGAGGAGGCGCTGCATACTTTTACCAAAAATCTCCGCCCCATTGTAAAATACGCGCAGAAGATGGGGGTGGTGGTGGCCATAGAGCCTGTATACCGCCATATCGTGTGGAATCCGGCATGTGCCAGAAAGGTGTTGGACGAGATAGACTCCCCGAACCTTCAGATCATTTTTGATCCGGTGAATCTGTTGGACGTGGAAAATTACGGGGACAGGCAGGCCGTGATACAGGAGGCCATCGAACTGTTGGGGCCCGATATTGCGGTGGTGCATCTAAAAGACTGTGCTGTCCGGGAGGGCAGGCTGCTTTCCATGGGATGCGGACTGGGGGAGATGGACTATGTGCCTGTCTTAAAATTTATGAAAGAGCATAAGCCGTTTATCCATGCCGTCCTGGAGGAGACAAAGCCCGAGAACAACCAGAGGGTGAAGCATTTTATGTCCAGGAAGTACGCGGAGGTTTAAGATTTTGCGCGTTTCACCCCTTGCATTTACGCGGCAATGTGGTATGATAGATAGACTGCGTCATGCGCAGACCAGTAGTATCAATAGAAAAACAAAAGCGGCGGGGTGAGCAAAATGGCAGGAAAGACGGCGAAAAAATTTATCGGGGACAGGGCTTTCTACAAAATGGTGCTGGCGGTGGCGGTTCCCATCATGATCCAGAACGGCATTACCAACTTTGTGGGGCTGTTGGACAATATCATGGTGGGGCAGGTGGGCACCGAGCAGATGTCCGGGGTGGCCATCGTCAACCAGCTGATGATGGTGTATTATCTGTGTGTATTCGGCGGACTGGCGGGAGCGGGAATCTTTACCGCCCAGTATTTCGGACAGAAGGACCAGGAAGGAATCCGCCATACTTTCCGCTATAAATTCTGGATGGCCCTGATCCTGACAGCGGGGGCCCTGCTGCTGTTTCTGACACTGGGGGGCGGCCTGATCCAGATGTACCTGAACGGCAGCAGTGACGGCGGAGACCTGGAAGCGGCCCTTTATCACGGGGAAAATTACCTGAAGGTGATGCTTCTGGGCCTGCCTGCCTTTATGATGGTGCAGATCTACGTGAGCACCCTGCGGGAGTGCGGCGAGACGGTGGTTCCCATGAAGGCGGGGATCGCGGCGGTACTGGTGAACCTGTGCCTGAATTACCTGCTGATCTACGGGAAATTCGGCCTGCCCGCCCTCGGGGTGGTGGGTGCGGCCATTGCCACGGTGGTCTCCAGGTATGTGGAGGCGGCCGTCGTGATTCTCTGGACCCACAGGCACAGGGAGGCAAACCCGTACATAACAGGCATCTACCGCACGCTGCGCCTTCCCGGTCACCTGGCGGGAAAATATTTTATCAAGGGCGCGCCCCTTCTGGTCAACGAGACCATGTGGTCGGCGGGAATGGCCATGCTGACCCAGTGCTATTCCATCAGGGGATTAAACGTAATAGCGGGTTTAAATATTGCAAATACCATTAATAATGTATTTAATGTGGTTTTCATTGCCATGGGGGATGCCGTGGCCATCATCATAGGACAGCTTTTGGGCGCAGGCAGGATGGAGGAGGCCAGGGATACGGATAATAAGATCATCGCCTTCTCGGTCTTTACCTGTATCGGGGTTGCGCTGCTGATGGTGTTTATCGCGCCCCTGTTCCCCCGGATTTACAATACCACTGATGACGTAAAGGCGCTGGCGGTGCAGTTTATCATTGCCCAGGCTGTCTTTATGCCCCAGGCGGCGTTTATGCATGCAACGTATTTCACCCTTCGCTCCGGGGGGAAGACCATTGTGACTTTTTTGTTTGACAGTGTGTTTGTCTGGTGCGTCAGCGTGCCGGTGGCCTACTGTCTGAGCCGGTTTACGGGGATCTCGGTGATCGCCATCTTTGCCATGGTGCAGATTGCGGACTGGATCAAATGTATCATCGGGTTTGTACTGGTGAAGAAGGGTGTGTGGCTGCAGAATATTGTGGCGAAGTAGGATGTGGGGCAGGTGCAGAGTGTGCAACAGGGGCT
>CAJTSY010000097.1 GCA_910578995.1 uncultured Acetatifactor sp. | reverse complement strand
ATGAAGCGCATCAATATAACAGCCCGTGGAATATTGCTGCCAGGTTCAGAGTCGAAATGGCGTTTTCCGCGGAGCAGATAGCGGATATGCTGACAGAGTATGAGCAGGACAGGCATACCGGAATGGATGATTTCTTCCTGTCGGAGGCTGAGCTGACAAGTGTAATCTACAGAATGGCGGATCAGGAGAAAAGGCAGTTTATTATAGATGGAAAACTGGATATGAATCTTGTGTTGGAGCGATTTGTGGTGCACTTTACAGATATTTATGGCGAAAACGACTGGAAGTTCATTGAGGACTATGGTCGGAAATTCTTCCTGTTATATCTGAAACCTATTATAAATGGAGCAGGGAACTATTATATCGAAGCCCAGACAAGGGATGCAAAACGTACGGATGTGATTGTGGATTATGGCGGGACGCAGTATGTGATAGAATTAAAGATATGGCATGGCGAAGAGTACCATAAGAGAGGAGAGAGGCAGTTGCTGGAATATCTGGAGTATTATCACCTGGATAAAGGATATATGATTAGCTTTAACTTTAACAAAAAGAAAAAACCGGGGTCAGGGAACATTATTTTGGATATAAAATGATAGTAGAAGCGGTGGTGTGAAATAACAGAAGCCGATCACTCATAAAGCTTCCGCCCACCACATATATTTGCCAAACGAAACGAATAACAAGCGGAGACAATAAAATGCTGTACCTTACCATTTGCGACGATGAAAATACACAGCTTTCCCTGCTGAAATCCTACGTGGCGGAATGGGCCGGGGAGAGGCGGCATGAGACGGATATCACCCTGTGCAGGAATGCGGATGAGTATCTGTTCCATCGGGAAGAAAAGCAGGAGATGGATATTCTCCTTCTGGATATAGATATGCCCGGCATGGACGGGCTATCCCTGGCACGCAGGCTCCGGAGACAGGGGGAAATCGTGCAGATTATATTTGTGACAGGACTGTCGGATTATGCCCTGGAGGGCTATGAGGTGGAGGCTGTTTCCTACATTCTCAAACCGGTGAAAAAGGAGCGGCTTTTCGCCTGTCTGGACAGAGCCTGGGAGAGGCGGGGCAGGGAAGAACCTGCGCTTTTACTGGAGACGCCTGGGGGAATGGCGAGGGCGAGGCTGAAAGATGTATGCTATCTGGAGAGCGCCGCCCATGACACCCAGGTGCATTCTATTCTCTGGGCGGAGCCTTTGCGCTGCAGAACGGGAATCCGCCAGATGGAGGAGCGCCTGGAAGGGGCAGGGCTGCCCTTTTTTCGGATTCACCGTTCTTATCTGGTCAATCTGGCTTACGTGAGCAGGATTGCCAGAAAAGAGGTGGTGATGGATAACGGGGAGGCGCTTCCCGTGGCAAAGAACCGGTGGGAGGCCCTGAACCGGGCTTATCTGGAATATTATGGGGGGAAGCTAACGCATTCTCATGGAAAGGAGTTTGGTTAGAAGATGGAAATGGGATATTTCTGGGGTATCTCCCGGGGCGTTTTCCAGATTCTGTGGCTGATTCTATACTGGTTTTGCCTGGAGCAGACAGGAACAATGGAGAAGGGAGCAGGCAGGCGGGCGCTTGGATTTGGCCTGACGGCAGGGAGCCTGGCCCTGGGGATATGGTTTCCGCTCTGGACGGCATGGCTGCCTGCGGTGGGCGTCATCCTGCTTTATGGCCTGTTCTTTGATGCGGAACCTTTCCGGAGGCAGTGGGGGCGGATTCTGCTGCCGGGGATGTGCCTGACTGCCGGAGGAGACGGTTTTTCTGCTCCACGGCCTGGTTCTGTATCTTTTCCTGCTGTTTTTGCTGAAAAGGCAGGAGAGCCTTCGCGTGGGAACCGGGATTATGACGGCAGTGTCCTTTGCGATTGTATCCGCATTCTTATGGATTGCCGGAAATACGCGGCTGTTGGAGGCGGAGGCCGGAGTCAGGGGCATCCTTTTGTGGGGCGGCGCGTTGTTGGAAACATTGCTGTTTTTCCTGGTGGAAGGGACCCTGTATTTCTATAAGAAAGGTTTTGAGCATAAAACCGAGCAGTTCCGCAGCGAGCTTATGGAACACAGCTACGGTGAGATCAGGGATATCTATATGGACATGCGGGGTTGGCGGCATGACTACCACAACCACATGCAGGTGATGAAGGCAAAGCTTGTCCTGGGCGACATGGAGGGAATGGAGAGATATCTGGAAGAGCTTGAGCAGGAACTGGACAGGGTGGATACCCTGGTGAAGTCGGGGAACCTCATGGCGGACGCCATATTGAACAGCAAGCCGACACTGGCCAGGCGGAACGGGATTGCGGTGAACTGTAAGGCCAGGCTTCCGGAGCGGCTGCCCGTGGAGGATGTGGATCTGTGTGTAATCCTGGGGAACCTCCTGGACAATGCCGTGGAGGCCTGCAGGCAGGTGGAGGAGGCGGATCGTTTTCTGCGCATTTATATGGCGGTGAATAAACCCCAGTTCTATTTGTCCATACAGAATTCCGCAAAGGAGGAGCCGGGTTTTGACGAACGCAATTACATCAGCAGGAAGCGGGGAAACCATGGGCTAGGGATGAAGCGGGTCAGGACGGCGTTGGACAAATATCAGGGATATCTGAAACTGGCCAATGAGCCTGGCATCTTCGCGGCGGAGGCGACGATGCCGCTTACAGGTAAAATCTTTTCGTGAAAAAAACAGGACTATTCGTGCAGGAATCTCCACAAAAGGGGATTCCTGTTTTAAAATGGAAGAAGACCGTTCCAATGGAAGAAGATCATTCCAATGGAAGAAGACCGTTCCAAATGGATACATAAAGCAGTCCGATCCGGAGCACGGAGGGAAGCAAGGAGGAATCAAAAGGGATGAAGATGAAGAAAAAAGCGGATAAGTCAAAAATGTACCCCATGTGGGACAACTGCCTGTATGCTTTCCGGCATTTAAAGCAGAAGGAAGGGACGGCGGCCCTGGCCGTCTGCGGAGGCGATGTGGGGTTTTCTGTGCTGCTGCCCTTTCTGGAGACGGCGCTGGCAGGGGCGGTGGCGGCCATCCTGGTGAGCGGGCGGCAGCCTGGGGAAATCCTGCTGCTGGTGTCGGGATATGTGGCACTGTTACAGACAGTCCGTTTCCTGCAGGGATATCTGAAAAACAAGCAGAGTAAGACACTGTTCATGCTTCGGATCGATATGATGATGGATTATTTCAGGAAGACTGTATGGATGGATGGACAGAGCCTGGAGAGCGCCCGGGGACAGAAGAAATGGCAGGATGCCAGAAGGAATCTGTGTTGGGGGAACAGTCTGGGGATAGAGGCTTATGCAAAAGCCTGGTGCGACATGCTGCTGCAGGTGACGGGATTGATTCTATGCGGAGCGATTGTGGGGCAGGTCAGCCTGCTGCTCCTGGTTATATTGATCCTGCAGACACTGTTGGTCTCCTGGCTCCATGCAAAGGCCGGAAAGCAGGCCTATAGCAAAGAGGATGAAATCGAGAAGAAGTGGGACACTTTCCAGTACCTGCGGCGGGAGACTGTGGCTCCGGGCAATGGGAAGGACATCAGGATGTACCGGATGGACAAATGGTTCCTGTGGCTGTTCCGCCAGCTGATCGACGGGACATGCGCCCTGATTGACAGACAGCAGACCGGATATATGGCTGCGGGCATGGCGGAGAACCTGCTCACCTTTGCCAGGAGCGTGGCGGTCTACGGATGGCTGATCCGGGAGATGGCGGCAGGGAATATGACACTTCCGTCATTCCTTTTCTATGTGGGAATTGTGGCGGGATTCAGTGGGTGGATGAACGGTATTTTCCAGGCATGGCAGCAGATTCTGGAGAATGAGAAAGCCATGGATGCTTATCGGGATTTCATGGACTTCGGTGTGGTGGAGGAGGGAAAACAGGCGCCGGAGCGGCCCGGGTGCGCCCATGAGATTCGCTTTGAGCATGTGTGCTTCCGATACGATGGGAGCAACGGCCCTGACGGGGAGGATACAATCCGGGATTTGAACCTGACGATCCGGCCGGGGGAGCGGCTGGCACTGGTGGGCTTGAACGGAGCGGGCAAGACCACCCTGATCAAGCTCCTCTGCGGCCTGTACCGCCCCACATCCGGCGCTGTCTATTTGGACGGAAAGAATATCCAGTCATTGGATCAGAGGGCGGTCTTTCGGGAATTTGCCGTGGTGTTCCAGGACGTGTTCGCGTTTTCGTTCCCCCTGTCGGACAATGTGTCCTGCGTGGATTCCGGGCGGGAGGATCCTGTGAGGCTGTGGGAGAGCCTGGAAAAGGCAGGACTCTGGGAGCGGGTGTGCGCGCTGCCGAAACAGGCGCAGACTGCCATGAACAAGGAACTGGACGAGGATGGCGTGATCCTGTCCGGAGGCGAGATGCAGAAACTCATGCTGGCCAGGGCGCTCTACAAGGGCGCGCCTGTGGTTATCCTGGATGAGCCCACCGCTGCCCTTGACCCCATCGCGGAGAGCGAAATGTACGAAAAATACGATGAGCTGATACAGGGAGGAACCGCTGTCTTCATTTCCCACAGGTTAAGTTCCACACGGTTCTGCGACAGGATTCTCTTCCTGGAGAAAGGACGCATCACGGAAGAGGGAACTCATGAGGAACTGATGCGAAGGGGCGGGGCTTACGCGGAACTTTTTGCCCTGCAGGCGAAGTATTATAGGGAAAAATCGGCATGGAATATAAAAGGAGAGCAATATGCATGAATTGAAATCTATCCATAAAATGGGTTTTCGTCTGTTGAAAATGATCCACAGGGAGGATTCCTCCATCATCCCCCTGCACCTGTTGGAGCTGTGTCTTTCCCTGGCGCAGATCTACATAGGGCTGTTCCTGACGGCAGGGCTGATCGATGCGCTGCTGGCGGGCGATTACAGCACAGCGGTGCGGCAGGCCGGGTATCTTTTAGGGGCAAATCTCCTGCTTGGCCTGTCCATACGCCTTCTCCAGAGGCGGTTCCGGAGCCTTGGGACGAGAATGTGGCTGGTTTTCTATGTGTGGCTGCGGGAAAAGGTGTTTGCCATGGACTACGAGAGCATGGAGAAGCCGGAGGCGGCTGAGAAGATTCTGTTCTCAGAGCGGACCTCGGACATGTACGGGGGTCTTGGCAGTCTGCTGAATTATTACTTCAATATCCTGCGGGCGATTCTGAACATAGCGCTGTCAGTTTCCCTGGTGGTTCACCTGTGCCTGACCAGGCCGTCGGGAGGCTCCGGTTTGGTGGGGAGTCTTGCGGCTCCCGTTCCATCCCTTGCGCTCTTCACAGCGCTGCTTTTGGGCATGTGCGCCTGTTCTTTCCGGGTTTTCACCAGATTTGCCGCAAAGCAGCTGGAAATTTTCGAGAGACATACAGGAGTGGAGGAGAGGATTGGTTATATGCTGAACAATGTGTTCGGCAATGAAAGGGTGGGAAAAATCATTCGCGTCTACGGCATGGAGGAGATGATCCTGGAAAACTCTGCCCGGTGTCAGGAGAAATCCAGGGCCTATTTTGCAGAAAGACATGATGTGGAGACTGCGGCCAATAACGCCAACAATCTGGTGAGCAGTGTCTTTGCCCTGGGCGCTTATCTGTTGGCGGCGCTGAAAGTGGTGACGGGAGCCGTGACCGTAGGCGCGTTCACCCGGTATGTGGGCGCCCTGAACCAGTTCGGGTCTGCCTGTTTCATCCTGATTGCGGGACATGGGGAGCTTCGCAAGATCTGTACCACTATGACGGATTTCCTGGCTTTTCTGGACATGGAGAATCCCCGTGCACCGGGCAGTATCCCTGTAGAGAAGCGGGACGACGGGGAGTATGAGTTTGCATTCGAGAACGTGAGCTTCCATTATCCCGGCAGCGACACATTGGTGCTAAGGGACGTGAATTTCAAGCTGCGCATCAAGGGAAAATTGGCGGTAGTGGGCCGAAACGGCGCGGGCAAGACCACCTTCATCAAGCTCCTGTGCCGCCTCTATGAGCCCACGCAGGGCCGCATTACCCTGAACGGCACGGACATCCGCAAATACGACGAGGAGGAGTACCGGCGCATCTTCGGCGTGGTGTTCCAGGACTTCAAGCTCTTCGCGTTTCCGGTGTGGGAGAATGTGGCCGCGGGCTATGAGAGACAGGATGTGCGGATCTGGGAGGCCCTGGAGCAGGCGGACGCAGCCGATATGGTGAGGAACATGGAAAACGGCCTGGACACCTGGCTGTACAAGAATGTGGAGGACGGCGTGGAGGTCAGCGGCGGGGAAGCCCAGAAGTTGGCGTTGGCCAGGGCATTGTACAAAGACATACCCGTAGTCATCCTGGACGAGCCCACCGCGGCCCTGGATCCAAAAGCGGAGGCGGAAGTCTATGAGCGCTTCGGGCAGATGGTGGAGGGGAGGACAAGTATCTACATCTCCCACCGGATGAGCAGCTGCCGGTTCTGCGACGAAATCATTGTTTTCGAAGAGGGGGAAATCGTGGAACAGGGCAGTCATGAGGCGCTTCTGGCCGCAGGGGGATGCTATGCGGAAATGTGGAACGCCCAGGCGAAGTATTATGCCTGAACCTGATCCGGCAACGATTATGTTTACACAAATATACCGCAAAGCGGGGCGCCACCGCCGCTTTTCAGTTGATTTTTGTCTTTGTGTATGGTCTGATTTAGTATACATAAAAAGGAAGGAATTTTGGTCAACGGCAATGCGCTGTCAAAAGAGCTCCGCCAGTGCGACGAGCTGATTCAGGAGCTGAACTGGACGACGGAACTGCTTTAAATTGAAAGAAGGTAATCCGACAGGGCGGATGCATCTCCATCGGCAGAGAATGTGCCGTAACTCCGGGCAGAGGCGCGGGCAGCTTCGGGGTTCGAGTCCCCGTGTGACAATGCATGTCCTGTATGAAAACATGGGCAGTGTTATGTTTTATTTTTACTACCATTGTGTCGGCTGTCGGATGAGGGCGGGGAAGGAAGTGTCTACGACAATTCCTAAGGGGATTTAGAAAGCAAAGAAATTGTATCTGTTTTTTCGATAGACCCTGACATGACAGTCAATCTGAAATCAACAACAATCAAAGAAAATCCACAAAAATCTGAAACAAAACAATGTAAGATTTATTGACATTCGGTTGAGATAGGCATATACTGAACAATAGGGATTATTTTGCAGATACGGATGAAAAGAATATTCGGGATTGGAAGAGGAGGAGCGGGGTATGCTTGGCAGGAATGACTTCCCGGTACTGGAGTTTGACGATAACCCGACGGCAAAGTTAAATCCGGTTTATTTCGTGGATAAGAGGTTTGAAACGGACAAGATGGTAATCACGTTTTTTCCGGAGGTTGTGAAAAGCCTGGCCGCGAGCGGGCAGATTGCAGAGGAGAGATTGATGTCCGGCGAAAATCCGTTTATGATCTATCATTTTACGGAGCATCCTGACGTGCTGCTGACGTTGGGACAGGTCGGCTGTCCTGCCTGTGCGGGGAATCTGGATGAATTTCATGCAATGGGGATTACGAAGGTTATGTTCTGTGGCGGCGGGGGCGTTCTTGACCGGAATATCGAAGTCGGTCAGCTTCTGGTGGTGGATGGGGCTATCAGGGATGAGGGCTTTTCTTATCAATATATTCCGGCGTCGAGAGTGATTTATACGAATCCGGAGATTACCGATAAAATCAGAGAATACCTGGACGAGAATGGTATTTCCTATCTTCGCGGCTTAACCTGGACGACGGACGCGATTTTTCGGGAGACAGCCGACCGGATCTCCAGGAGAAAAGAGGAAGGGGCGAAGATTGTGGAGATGGAGCAGGCCGGCTGCATTGCCGTTGCGCAGTTCAGAGGCTTTGCCTATGGCGCATTGATTTATGGCGGGGATGATCTGTCGGGAGAGGAATGGTCTGGCAGAGGCTGGAACAGCCGCCAGGGCATCCGGTACGATCTGGTTATGCTGTGCAGGAAGCTGGTGGAAATTATTTAGAAAACATTCCATTGACTCGTGAACGAAACGAAAGATCACCGGTCATATTCCTGGCTTGGACAGGTTAGTAATTCCTAAAAGATGAATACATGCTTATATTCTGCGGCCTTAGCAGACATAGATTAACAGGAAGAGTATAAGGGATAAAGAGAAGAAAATAGATAAGAGTGAAGCGGTAAATAGCGGCGAATACGGAAAGGAGCAGCAATGGCAAAATATTACACAGAAGAAATCCCCAAAACAGAGCGAATCCCCGGACTGGTGGCCCATCTCTACGCGAAAATGCCGGAGATTGAGTCCGCCAGGGCGAGGCTGATTACGGAATCTTACAAGGCGACGGAGGACAAGCCCATTGTCATGCGGCGGGCCCTGGCCTTTGCGCATATTTTGGACAATATTCCAATTATCATTAGAGAAGATGAGCTTGTAGTAGGAAGCAGTACTATTGCGCCCAGAGGGTGCCAGACCTATCCGGAATTTTCCTATAAATGGCTTGAGGCCGAATTTGAGACCGTGGCCACCAGGAAGGCGGATCCCTTCTACATAGCGGAGCAGACCAAGAAGGAGCTGCTTGCCGCGGATGCCTACTGGGAGGGGAAGACCACAAGCGAGCTTGCCACCGCACTCATGACCGAGGAGACGAAGAAGGCCATGGAGCACAATATTTTCACCCCGGGCAATTATTTCTACAACGGCGTGGGGCATGTGACGGTGCAGTATGAAAAGGTTCTGGCCATAGGCTACAGGGGGCTGATTCAGGAGATGCAGGGGGAACTGGACAGGTGTAATCCGGGAGACGGGGATTACTGTACCAAGAGCCAGTTTTTGAAGGCTGCCATCATCAGCTGTGAGGCGGTCATCCGGTATGCCCGCAGGTATGCGCTCCTGGCGGGGAAGGAGGCGGCTGCCTGCACGGATTCTGACAGGAAGCAGGAGCTTGCCCAAATTGCGGCCAACTGCGAACGGGTGCCGGAGTATGGGGCGTCCACCTTCTACGAGGCCTGCCAGAGCTTCTGGTTTGTGCAGCAGCTGATTCAGCTGGAGTCCAGCGGGCACTCCATCTCCCCGGGGCGCTTTGACCAGTATATGTATCCTTATTATAAGAAGGATCTGGAGGCGGGAAAGCTTTCCAGAGAGTTTGCCCAGGAGCTTATCGACTGTATCTGGGTGAAGTTGAATGATCTGAACAAATGCCGGGACGCCGCCAGTGCGGAAGGCTTCGCGGGCTACAGCCTGTTCCAGAACCTGATTGTGGGGGGCCAGGACAAAGAGGGCGCGGATGTGACCAATGACCTTTCCTTTATGTGCATCACGGCTTCCAAGCATGTGTTCCTGCCCCAGCCCTCCCTGTCCATCCGGGTGTGGAATAAGTCGCCCCATGATTTATTGATGAAGGCGGCTGACCTGACCCGCACAGGGATAGGGCTTCCGGCTTATTATAATGACGAGGTGATCATCCCTTCCCTGATGAGCCGGGGGCTGACACTGGAGGATGCCAGGGAGTACAATATCATCGGCTGTGTGGAGCCCCAGAAGGCGGGCAAAACGGAAGGGTGGCACGACGCGGCTTTCTACAACATGTGCCGTCCTCTGGAACTGGTGTTTTCCAACGGATGGGACAAAGGGGAGAAAATCAGCATAGAGACCGGGCCGGTGGAAAACATGGCCACCTTTGAGGAATTTTATGATGCTTACAAAAAGCAGATGGAGTACAATATATCCCTTCTGGTGAACGCGGACAATGCCATCGACGTGGCCCATGCCACCAGATGTCCCCTGCCGTTTTTGTCCTGTATGGTGGACGACTGCATTAAGCGGGGCAAGACCGTCCAGGAGGGCGGCGCGGTCTATAATTTCACCGGTCCCCAGGGCTTCGGCATCGCCAATATGGCGGATTCCTTGTATGCCGTTAAAAAACTGGTATATGACGAGAAAAAGGTGACCATGGCGGAATATAAGCGGGCGCTTGCCATGAACTACGGGCAGGGCTTCGACGCTGTCAGCGCAGGGGAAATCGTCGCGGAAATCCTTCGGGAAATGAATAAAAACGGCATGTCTGTGGACGAGGCCCAGGTGGCAGGCATGATTAGGGCCGTGATGGAGACGGAGGTTCCTGCGGAGGAGAAGAAGCGATATGAGGAACTGCGTGCCATGATTGACGCGGTGCCCAAGTTCGGAAATGATAACGAAGAAGTGGATATGTTTGCACGGGATGTGGCGTATACCTATACAAAGCCTTTGTTGAAGTACCGCAATCCCAGGGGAGGCCAGTTCCAGGCGGGGCTGTATCCCGTGTCCGCCAATGTGCCCCTGGGGGCCCAGACCGGGGCCACTCCGGACGGCAGACTGGCCCACACTCCTGTGGCGGACGGGGTTTCGCCCTCTGCGGGCAAGGACGTACTGGGGCCCACCGCGGCGGCGAACTCCGTGTCCAAGCTGGACCACGGTATTGCGTCCAACGGTACTTTGTTTAACCAGAAATTCCATCCCACGGCGCTGAGCGGGGAGAAGGGACTGGAGAATTTCGTGGCGCTGATCCGCTCCTATTTTGACCAGAAGGGCAGCCATATGCAGTTCAATGTGGTGGACAGGCAGACGCTTCTGGACGCCCAGGCCCATCCGGAGAAGTACGCCCACCTGGTGGTGCGGGTGGCGGGGTACAGCGCGCTGTTTACCACGTTGTCCAAGTCGCTGCAGGATGATATTATCCGGAGGACGGAGCAGGGGTTCTAGGGGCGGAGGAAGCAACGGAATTGTCAAGGAGAGAAGCATATGGGAATAATAGGCACTTATATAGCTATTGAAAATTTTCTGTTAAGCCAAATCATCAATGGTGAAAAAAGCATTCTTGAGATTGACCCTTTGCACAGAAATATACTTTATAAAGGAAATATGATATAAATCCAAAACAGTGAAGCTGTAGAAGTTCAGGAGTGGAATGGAGATGATGATGAAGCCGAGGCACCTTGAAAAAATTTACCATCCTACAGATAAGGAAGGATATGACGGGGAAATCATTTGCCAGTGCGGATGCAGGGCCTTTAAAATAAGGTGCTTCGGTGAGTTTTACGACAAATCTAAAATGGCAATTCACAAATACGAGAACAAATATGCCCAGGCGGTAAGGGCAGTCTGCGGGGACTGCGGGGCGGATTATCTGCTGTATGATTTTGCGCAGCATGGGTATGACGGACTCATCTGCGGAGAAGGGATTGCCGTTCCCGATGAGCTGTTTGATGATTTTATAACGGAGACGGACAGCCTGTTTGAAGTGAAAATGTTTCTGGAATACCAGGGGGAAGCGGATTTTGTTGAGGATGTTGTGAACGATACCTGGCTTCTGCAGGAGGGGGTTCATTTTACAGCGGATGACAGAGTCAATGTGTGGGACTGGATTGTGATAGAATTGAAAGGGGTGCAGTCGGGAAGGGATTATAAAGATTTTGTGAATGAAGAGCTGGCATGAAGGAGATTGATGTGGCAAAACCAGTAATCAGCGAGCAGCTTAATATGGATGATATTAGAAAAATCAGGGAATATAATTCTCTGCGGCATATCAAGATGACACCGAATGAAATAGTGGAAGACATTAAAAAAGGTGCGGCTGAATTACTTGCAGAATTAAGGAAGGACAAAGGCGAGGGGCGCAGCCCGGGAAAGAGGTGAACGCCATATGGCAATCCAGATATCCGCGCAGGAGACCGTAAACGCACTGAATGCGATTTTTGAACGCCATAAAAAAGACAGGATCTGCGTTTTGGGGACGACATGCTGCGGGAAGACTACTTTGTTGAAACAGATACCCGGCTGTGTGGATTTAGATGAGGAACTGTGGCCGCAGCTAACCGGAGAGGAAGCAGATTTTATCAGCCGGAAGCCATGGACGAAGGAAATCGGCGACTTTATTGACAATCTGGTCTATGAGAGGATTTCCGTAAAGCCCGGTCATCCGTTATTCACTACAATCATCGTCGATTGTGAGGTGGTAGTCTATCTTGACATTAATGACGCTTTATTAGCGGAGCATTGCAGGAAAAGAGAAAACAGTTTTACAGACGCAAAAAAGGTGAAAGACGCTGTGGAAGAGGACTGGAATCATCACAGAGAAAAGGGCGGGAAAACATTTTATTATCTATTTGTCACAGAATAAGTGGTTTAATAGGAAGAGGATTATAAAAGAGAAATTTGTTCAGAAGAAAATTCCTGGGATATACTTATAAAAAGGAGATGAATACTGCCGTGCAGTGGCTTTCAATATAAGAAATATACGAGGTATAAGGACTATGAGTGAAAATATAAAGAATATTGCGTCTGAAGTATATGAGGAACTGGTAAAGCTATTTGGCGGGGAGGTTAAAAGCGTTATTTTATATGGTTCATATGCCCGTGGGGATTTTAATTTGGAGTCGGATGTTGACATTATGATTTTGTTAGGCTGCGAACAAAACGAAATAACGAAAAGGCGGAAAGAGATCAGCCGAATTGCAAGCCGGGTTGGGTTGAAAAATGATATTATGGTTTCACTTCTTGTACGCAACTGCGCTGATTATGAAAGACAAATGAAGTATCAGCCATTTTATCAAAATATTGAGAAGGAAGGCATGAAAATATATGGATAAAGAAAGGGCAGATTTAGCCATATATCGCTTAGAGACGGCAAAACAATGTATTATATCGGCAAAAGCATTGATAGAAATATCGGATTACAAAGGTGCGGCAAATCGTACTTATTATGCTGTTTTTCACTGTATGCGAAGTGTATTGGCGTTATGTTCTATAGACTTTTCAAAACATTCTGCAGTGGGAGCCTATTTTCGCAAAGAATATATAAAAACAGGCATATTTGATGTATCAATGTCGGATATCATATCAGAAGCCTTTGATATTCGCAGCGACAGCGATTATAACGACTATTTTGTGATATCGAAAAAAGAGGTGGAAGAACAAATCTTGAATGCCCGGTATTTTTATGACAAAGTAGAGAAATATGTTACAGCGCAAACGAAACAAGCGTAGATTTTGGAGGGAAAAGGAATGAGGAAGTTTGCGGTTTTATTGTATCCGGATTTTTCTTTGCAGGAGATAACCTGTCTTACTTCTGCGCTCACCATATGGTTCGGGGAGAAGATTGATTACATTGCAGGTGAGGACAGGGAATATAAAAGCGAGGAAGGGTTTCGTATCCTCCCTACCAAAACAACGGCGGAGGCAGAGATAACGGATTACGACTGCGTGATTCTGCCCGGAACAATCAATCCGCTGCCTGCGCTCTTCGATGATAGACTGATTGAATTTCTCAGGGGCGGCATGAATTCGAATGTTGTCTTTGCGGCGATTTCTTCCTCCCCGATTCTGCTGTCGAAGGCGGGAATCCTTGACGGCAGGAAATTTACTTCGGGTTATTTCATGCAGATGGCGGACATTTTCGGGTTTGTGGAGAAGCAGAATTTCGTCCACAGGGCTGTCGTGGAAGACGGGAATGTCATAACGGGTATCGGGATGTTTTTCCGGGAATTTGCGGAAGCGGTACTGGGAAGGTTCGGGTATGATATCGGGGACAGTTTTATGCGTTACAGGCCGGAGGATTTTACGGAAGAGGAGTTGACATTTTATTGGTCTGAGGAGGAATACCAGGAATTTTTGGAGGAACTGAAGGACTACACCGGAGAATAAAAATCCCGGTTGATTTGGGGAAGGGCTGAAACGGTTCGCCTTTACCGTTTGTTTAGAAAAATGATACTTGCTGATTTGAAAGGAGCGGAATATGGAAGAGTTAAAAGCTATTATGGAGAAGTTTGCCGCGTCGGGTTGGGATTTGATTTCGGTTCCCGCACGGCAATGGCTGGACGGAAAAGCTGATAAGGACGCTTTAATATCCGCAGTCAGGCAGGCGGACGAGGAATGCGGGAGCTGCGGCTGCGAACTGGATCCGCTGTATAAAAGGGCTTTGGAATTGATTTGACAGCGCTGCCGGGCGGTATTGGATGAATTGACATGAATGAAGCCGGATAAAACAATATGGATATGGTAAACAGGAATTGTGGAGATAGATATGAATACGGTCTGGTCGGAGTATGTGCAGGGTATCATGACGCTGTATCTCAGCAGAAAGTTAAGATTTGACGATATGTTCTTTGAGCAGTATAAAAAAACGTTTGACCTGGACCGGAACGCCGGGATGAAAATTCTGGAGATCGGCTGCGGTCCGGGAGCGTTGGCGGAATCCATGCACAGATGGTATCCCAACGCGCACATCACCGCAATCGACAGGGACAGCAATTTCATATCGTTTGCGAAAGAAAATATTGCGGGTGTCGATTTCAGGGAAGGCGATGCCGTTCATCTCCCATTCGGGGATGATTCCTTTGATGTCACCATTTCCAATACAGTTCAGGAGCATGTTGAGCCTGCCGCCTTCTGGGGCGAACAAAGACGGGTGCTGAAACCGGGAGGCATAGCTTTGTGCCTTTCCGCGAGAAGAGGTCTTCACTGTGTCGCGCCCTGTCTGGAAAAAACGGAAAAGGAAAAAGCCTTTTGGGAGAGCCTTCCACAGTCGGAAGATGAGTTGGAGAAATTCAGCGTGTGCAGATTTCCCATGTCCGAGGCCGAAATTCCAGCATCCATGGAGAAAAACGGCTTTACGGACGTTACAACCGGATATGCCGTTATAGATCTCACTCCGGACGCGCCAAAGTATCCGGCAGAGATGGCAGAGCTTATGATTGAAGCAATGCGTCAAAATGATGTGGAGGCTGTAGAATCGGTCCGCTCCGGTCAGGCCGGCGAGATAATATCCGTGATTCATTCGAAATATGAGGAACGGCTCCGCCTCTACAGAGAGGGCATAAAGCAGTGGGACACTTCCGTTTCCGTAACCATGATTGTCCGGGGAAGGAAGGGACAGCCATCTGCTTAAGCATATAAGATCCGCACTTTGTGGGGCTCCTTTTGTCGTGAATAA
>CAJTSY010000096.1:11545-14940 GCA_910578995.1 uncultured Acetatifactor sp. | reverse complement strand
TCAGATACCTAAGTTCCGAAGCCTATTTACTGGAAGACGGATGGGTGGGAATGCAGGGGATCCCGGGCAACAATGACTTTTCGCATATGCCCTGGTTTCATTTCGATGCAGAGAAAGCGGCCCGGGCCGACATCGGGGTGACGAAGCGCCTGGCGGACTTTATCCTCCGGTATGGGGAGAAGGACAGCCCTATCTAACGAAAGGCGCAGGGGCTTAAAGAGCGGTATGGGCAATGTGCCCGGGTGCTTCTCCACGGTTATCCTGACTACGATCCGGAAGCGCTGAACATCAAAGACTATGACCCGGCAACCTATCCCTCCTGGCTGCCCCTGCCGGTATACTTTGTGGATTCCCCGGACAGCAGCTTCTATCCGGAGTGCAGGCGCACCGTGGACAGGAATCTGGATACAATCGTTGACACACTCCTTGGAACACAGGAATTTCGGCTTCCTTCCCCGGAGGAGCTTGGGGCATTTGAAGAAAGCAACCCCCATCCGGACGGCGGGCGGTGGTGCGTGGCTGAGCAGACCATTGGAAATTATTTCCGGGGCAGTCATTTTATCATACGCGATTTGGATATACTGCGGAAGTTCGGCAGACTGGATTTTGAAGTGCCGGTGCTAGTATAGTGAGGTACGAGCTACTGTCTGCTTTGCTGTGTCCGGGGTTTTCGCGCACATTTTGCACGAAAACCCCGATAAATTGGAGTTTTTATCATTACTCAATTACTAAGCAATAAAATGATAGTCTGAGCGGGTCCAATGCTATAAACGGGCAAACACTCAGTAGTGACTTCTCCTTATTACAAATTCCGATAGTGAATTGATGATACCCTTATTGCTTCCCTTGTGTTATATCTGCCCACCGGTCATTACGAACCCTGATAAGGGAAAAAATGAGGGAAACTTTTTTTCATTTCAACACTTGTAATAATTCATATATATTACCAATACATTCCTCATTTTTTTCTTTACGCTGTATCCAAATAAATTTGCAACCAGCATTCATTGCTGTTTTTCTGTCTTTTTCTTCATCTCCAATGAAAATCAACTTTGTAATGGGAAATGAAAATCTTTCAGAAATCATTTGCAAGCCTTTACAGTTCGGCTTTCTAAAAGGGACGTTTTTTCTTTCGCTTGCTTTCTCCTTCTTTCTCACGTATAATGAGAAGGAAAGGAGAGGAATGTCATGGCTTTTTTTGAGAATCAGAATATAGAATTCAAACAGGAGTATGTTCCGGAGATCCGCAAGGAAGTGATCGCTTTTGCCAATACAAATGGAGGAAGCGTCCTGGTGGGTGTCCGGAAGGACGGCAGTATCTGCGGTGTCGATGACCCGGATGGGGTGATGCTCCAGATTGCAAATTCCCTGAAGGATGCAATCGCCCCGGACATTATGCCCTTTGTGGATATTCAAACGATTCGGCAGGAGGAGAAGGACATTGTGGAGATTACCGTCTCTGCGGGCACGAACCGCCCTTATTATATCAGGGAAAAGGGATTAAAGCCTTCCGGCGTCTATGTCAGAAAGGGAAGCTCCTCTCAGCCCATGACGGATGAGGGAATCCGGGAAATGATAATCCGGAACACGGGCAGATCGTATGAAGCCTGCCGGAGCCTGAGGCAGGATCTCACATTCCGGACACTGGAGGAGGAACTGGACAGAAGGCATATTGAATATGGAAAATCCCAGATGAAGACATTGCGGCTGACAGGGGAAGACGGGCTGTACACCAATCTTGCCCTGCTGCTGTCCGATCAGTGCGAATCTACCACGAAAGTAGCCCGTTTTCAGGGAACGGATAAAGCTGTATTCAGGGACAGGCAGGAATTTTCCGGTTCTGTCCTGAGACAGATGGAGGAGGTATACCGCCTCATTGACATAAATAACAAGACCAAGGCGATATTTTCAGGGCTTGACCGGACGGATATCAGGGACTACCCGGAGGAGGCGGTCAGGGAGGTGTGGCTGAACTGTCTTACACACAGAGATTATTCCTTCAGCGGCAGTACGATTATCAATATTTATGACGACAGAATGGAATTCGTCTCCCTGGGGGGACTGGTTCCCGGCCTTGAACTGGATTCCATTTTCCTGGGGGTGTCCCAGTCAAGGAATCCGAACCTTGCGGCAGTGCTCTACAGGATGCGGCTGATTGAAAGCTATGGCACAGGAATCGGAAAAATAAGGCGTGCATATGCGGGAAAGAAAAGACAGCCGGTATTTGAGACGGCAAAGGGCGTATTCCGTGTGACGCTGCCCAACTGCAATGAGCTGCGGAATGCGGAGAGGGGGCTGCCTGAGGAGCAGAGACAGATGATTCTGGAATTTGCGGCTGAAAACGGTTCCGTCAGCAGAAAAGAAGTGGAGGAGCTGATTCAAGCCGGGACGACGAAAGCCTTCCGGCTGTTGCGGGAACTCTGCATGGAGGGAAAGTTAAAGGCTGCGGGAAGCGGCAGGCTGAGCAGGTATATTCCTTTATAGGCAGCGGCCTCCAATTTACGGGCTTTCGGCAGGTTTTTTCTTAGTCGGTTCTGCTCAAAAATCGGGCGCAGACTGGGCCGTGTAACTGATTTTTCAGCGATGTCGGCGGAGAAAAAGACAAGGAATATGATAAGTTATTTTGGGACAGTTCCTTAAGTGATATGAGGAATACAGGAAGGGATGAGACGAATGAACGATATATGGAGCATGTTGAAAATAGAGCCGACGGATGATAAAAAGGCAATTCGGAAAGCCTTTGCGGCCCAGTCAAAACTGCACCATCCGGAGGAGGAGCCGGAGTACTTTGCGGCGTTGAACCAGGCTTATAAGGCGGCTCTTGACTACGATGCGGGCGCGGAAAAGACAGCTGATTCCACGAGTAAATCTGCTTCCGACAGAATGGCTTTCGGCAGAATGGCTTCTGACAGGATATCTTCCGACAGAATGGATTCCGATAGAACATCTTTCGGAGAAGGAAGTGCTACATTTGCCCCTTTCGAGCCAGGTGGAAAGAAAGAGAGAGAAGAAAAAGCAGTGTTTGCCCCTTTCGAGCCAGGCGGAAAGACGGGGGAGGAGGGAAAAGAGACATTACAGGAAAAGGAACATGAAAAAACGGAAGACGGCAATGGCGGTCATGCCTCTAACAACGAAATCTCTTTGCTGGAACGTCTTGACCAGGCATCACAGCAAGCCATAAAGCAAAGCATGGAAACGGGAGCGCTCCGTGAATTCATTGCCCTTTTTGAGAACCCGAAACAGGCAAAACAGGCCGACACCTGGAAACGATTTTTCCTGTCAGAAAGCTTTCTGGGGGAGCAGTTTTCGGAGGAATTTGCAAAAGGGCTGCTTTTCTATCTGTCGGAGCAGACACTCTGCCCCAGGGACAACCTGCCCATGTATCTTTTACAGGA
>CAJTSY010000096.1:9873-11445 GCA_910578995.1 uncultured Acetatifactor sp. | reverse complement strand
TGTCGGAGCAGACACTCTGCCCCAGGGACAACCTGCCCATGTATCTTTTACAGGAACTGGCCATCGCGTACGCTTTTATCCCCCATTTTGCCAGGGAAGAATACTTTGAAGGCCTGAAATATCCCAAGGAATGGTACAAAGTTTCCGTGGAAAATACCTTTCCTGCCAGAAGATATTCCGCCGAAATATTCAATATGCAGGGGCGGGAATGTGACCTGAAATCCATGACCAGCCACATTCTCCGGCAGCCCGGAAATAAGGTGCGCCACAATGCCTTTTCCGATTACCTGACCATGAAGGAGATGAGCAGGGACGGACGCCTGACCGACGGGGAGAAAGCGGTCTGGCAGCATGTCTTGGGAGCCTGTCAGCCTTATTATCTCTATGAGCGCAACGGCAAAAAAGCGGGAGGAGCGGACTACGAGTCCCGCAGTGAATCCGTGGTAAAGCTCTATGTCCAGTGGCTGAAGGACGAGCAGCTGCCCAGGGAAGTTTTGCTGTTTTTCTATAAAAAACTGGCCTTCAAGGAGTTGGAGCGCAGCAGCACCAGGGGGCTTTACAGCGAGCTGAAGGCCCAGGTCCTGCGCCAGTGTCCCCAGGCGGAGGAGATACTTTTCGGAGAGGACGGCAAGGAGCAGCAGATCGTAAAGCTTTACAAAACCTATGCTTCCATTATCAATGCCAATCAGACCAATTACGACAAATTTATCTATGAAGAGACACCGGAAATCAGGGACAGGGCCAGAGCCTTTTTCGCCATGCCGGAGTGGGAGCGGCTAAAGGGAGATAAGGAGCTGTTTGAACGAATATACGGCACATCCAAACGGATTGTGATGCCCAAAACCGTGACGGAAATCCTGGTCAGTCACCTGACGGAGGGGGACTTTCCGGAGCCGGAGCGGACAGAATTGATCGAAAGCCTTCTGCGCTCTCTTTCCACGGAAAGGATGTGCCGGGAACTGGATTACCGCTATGAAATCACATTAGGCTCCACACAGCCTGGGGACATAGGTGACAGTCCGGATTTCTGGCAGTATTTTCTCATGAGGGGCTTCGGTTTCCGTCATGCGAAGGTCAGGGGAAACTGGGAGGAAGACTTTATGTATGTGATGGACGGCCAGTGTTATCTGCCTGTCTATATCAATTATATTTATGCGCCGTCCCGGGCGTGGCAGAGACAGTTTACCGGTTTTGACCAGGAGAAGGAGGAGATACGGGAGCCGGTGTCCATCGTCTGTCCCATGCCGGGAGGCGGGAGCCTCCGGGTGGAATTCCATTATCATTACTGCCTGTATTTTGTGAAGGGATCCGCGGGTGAAATGCCGGTTACGGCTCCTGTTCTGGCATTTTGGCAGCTTCAGGAATATGCGGAGGGCCTGAAAAAGCCCGAAGAATTTTTCTTCCTTCTGGCGGTGACTGCCATTGAGGCTTCGGACAGAAACGCTGCCCGGAGGCTGATTGAAACCTGGCTGCGGCGGATTCCCCTGCACCCTTTTCTGGTTCCCACAGTGGCGAGGATGCTTGCCGCCGACAATGACCGTATTCCCGGCGCGGTGCCGTATTCGGGGGAAA
>CAJTSY010000096.1:0-9773 GCA_910578995.1 uncultured Acetatifactor sp. | reverse complement strand
CAGAAAAGGAAACAACAGAAAAGGAAACAACAGAAATCGAAGCAGTAGAAAAGGAAACTGCGAACAGAAAAGCAACGGAAAACAGGGCGGAAGGAAAGGTGGAAGCCGTTCTGTACAGCGAACAGGAACGGTTCTGCTTTCGGGCGGTGGTTTCGGAAGAAGGATTCAGCATCTGGCGGCAGATGGATTACGGATGGCAGGATATTATATTCCGCAGTTCGGACCTGGGCTGGCGGAAATGGCAGGAGGATACCTGGGAGGGATACGGCTTTTCAGGTGAAATGCAGAAGCTGGCGGAGGGGAATGCCTATGAATACAAGGTCTGTGAAAGCAGCGTTCCGGCAGACGGTGTTTTAAAGAAAATTGCTCAGAAAAATGATATTCCGATAGAAAATACACTAAAAACAAATTCAACAAAGAGCGTTATCCTGTCTGGCAATGCCTCGGAAAGCAATATTCTGGCCGTCAGAGGAAGCTACGGGCAGTTTTCGGAAGACAGCACGGATACGCCCCAGGGCAGAATAGCAGCCGCCCTGAACATACTGCATGGCCTGCGGCAGCCCGAGCCCAGGCTGCGCGCCGCCTTCTCCCTGGAAGGGATGGACATGGCGCAAAAGGCTGCAAAAATCCTGGAGGCAATGGACTTTGCCCAAAATTGGGAAGGCTTCTGTGTGCTTCGGTACGGACCGAAAAAGGAAAGACGCCATGACAGGGTATTTTACGGCGCCCGCGCGCCCTTCGGCTTTGACCTGAAGTTTCAGTCTCCGGTATATGTGAGAAGCAGGGATTATCTGATGTCCTCTTCCAATACGAAGATAAAGGAGCCCAAGGCTCTGGCAGGACGTTTCGGATGGGGGTTCAAGTATGCGCCTCGTTCCGATTACGGCCCCATGTATGTCTATCGGGGAGAGAGCGGAACATTCTATGCCTACGGCTCCATTCGGATGCACAGGGCGGACAGCCTGGAATTGCTGCTCGCGGATTTTTTCCGGACGGAATGGGAAGGCATGACGGAGGTGGAGGCTTACGAAGGCTGTCTTACCGTATCCCGGCTTGACCACAGACTGGAATACTGCTATACAGAGGAGGACATGAACCGGTCCATGCAAAACCCTGAGGATACCCCGGCCGACAAATTTACCCTGTTTGGCGGTTACGGGATGTGGAAGGAATTCGTCCGGTGGATGGATGAGCTGCTGAATCCCGGACTGCCCTCCTGGGTAAATATGGTTGTGGTGGGAATTGACTGGGAGAAGGGCGGGGCCCTGACATTTACCGGCTTCCATGAAGAGGAGGAGAATGCCGATCTGCAGGAGTTTTGGGAAAAAGCCGACGCTGATTTTGAGGATGAGGCGTATGGGGACGAATTCAGAATGGGCGAAGCGGATATGGATGGGACTGGGACGGGCTACTCCGGAACGGATGGATTTGAAACGGGTGAATCAGATATGGATGGAACTGGGACGGGCTACTCCGGAAATGATGGAATCGGACCGGGCGAATCAGTTATGAAAGAACCGGATATGAAAGAATCCGACGTGAATAGTCCGGACAGGAGTGAAACGTCAGGAGGCTCCGGCGGACTGCAGAACGAAGCCTACATTCCCCAGACACCCCTGCTGATATGGGCAAAGGGAATGGACAGAAGGGACAGGGCGGAGCTCCTGACAAACGCCATGCAGTGGTATGCGGACTGCGGCAGATTTTCCGAAAAGACCGGAGGCAGAAATATCAGGATTGTGGTGAGCGGATGTTAAAATTATGCGGCTGAAAATGGAGGGCAATAAACGGCAGGGGTTTGTTATTATTCCATGCGCCAGGAATCTCCCAGCTTAATGATTACATACTCCACTCCCAGTTCCCCGTTCGAGAGGTACTGAATGTAACCGGGCACGGGGTAGCAGGGCATGGCTTCCAGAGCCTCTGCGAAATATTCCTGAAAATCGGCGTGATAAACCGCTGTTTCGCCCTCCGTGAAATAAGACTTTACAGGATATCCCATATTACGCATAAAACTTATGAGCCTGATACGGTTGACAGGCGCCATTCCAATTTGAGGCTCGAACTGGAAAAGGGAAAGTCCCATGGTATGCCCCGTGACAGAGGTGTGAGGGTAGGGAATATCGGGGCTTCCCCAGAACATATAGTTATCAAAGGTGTCATCCAGCCCGTTGGCGGCGATAACCTCCTGAAGATCCGCATAAACTCTTTCTGCGACCTGCGTATCATACTGAAAAACCCATTCATTCGTATAATAGAGGCGATTGCAGTATTTCAGTTGAAAGGTGAAATCCTTAAAAAGCAGTACGGCAAATGCCAGGGAGGCAATTCCCAGGCCCGCCTGCATAAACGTTTTTTTCATTTCCGCCATACCCGGAAAAAAGACCGCTGTCAGGTAAATCATACAGCTTTGGCTCAGTGGAAGTGCCAACTGCAGCCGGTCCAGGATGTCGCCGCCTGTAAAAAGTATAAAAAGATAGGGGGAAACCACAAGGAATAATCCTGCGGCGGACAGGAGAAGCCCGCAGCTCCTTTTTGTTTCCTTTGCAGTAATCAGGCGCCAGGCAAGGACTCCCACAAACAGCAGGGAAAAAAAGCCGTATCCCCCCGAGTAATAGGGCGGGTTGGTGGTAAGCGTACTGCGGATGGCGCTGGCGCATCTGCGGATCCCTTCCTCCAGGCCGAGATGCGTCCAGGCAATCTGACTGGCCAGATAACTGTCTCCTCCCCCGTAAAAGAGATTTGCAATAACCAGATAGGAAATCAGGCCAAGGAGAAAGCAGCCTGCATGTATCCCGATCCACCGGAAGAGCAGGCGCAGCCTGCAGCTTTCCTTCAGAAAGCGGAGAAGGAATATGGCTGCCGCCCCTGTGACATAGGCAAGTGCCAGTACCTGGTAGCATCCGAATATAATGTTCATCAGAACCACTGACAAAAGGGCGCAATACCATTTTCGCGCCGGATCCCTGGCAAACAAATCCGCAAAAAGAAGAGCGGCAGCGATAAGCATATAGGCGCACATGATCTGAGCGCTCTGACATATGAAATAGATATGGGCGGTCAGAAGCGGAGAGAAAAGGAAGGATGCGCCGAATAAAAGGATTGAGATGCGGGGACGGGGCATCTCACGGGCCGTCAGATGAAAAAGGAGACCGAAAGCAACCGGCGTGAGTGCCAGGAAGATAAAAGTGAGTATCTGCGCGTAGTACAGATTAAACCATTCCAGGCCCAGCAGGTCTTCCAGCCAGTAGAGGCCCGGCCGGCCAAGCGGATCCTCGGACACATCGTTCATCATCAGCTCTGTATCTACGCCGAATCTCTGGGAAAAGAGAATGGAGCCGTGGGCCATGAAGGTGAAAAAGCCCATCAGCATAATGTTCCATCTGTTTTGAAAGAAATAATTCCTTATCCCGGCCCAAAGTACAGGGGCTTTTTTTTGTTCCATATCGTGTTCCTCTCCATATTCTTCGCTGTTTTAAAAGAAAAACAGGAAACCAGTCAATGATTTCCAATTTATACTGCACGTCACTGAAATATGCAGTAAACCACGGAAAAGCCGCCATCCTTACAGTGGCCTTAAGTATAAAAGCGGGGGGCGGAAAACGAATCCGTGGTTTCCTCACTGCCAGGGCGGCGCTCCGCCCACTGGGCCGCAGGTGGATGCGTGTTGTCTGAAAGCGTAAACATTATAGCATAAGAGAACCCGGGTACGCAAGATATCCTGCGACAAAATATGCCAATATTCCCCCTGGTTATAACATTTTCATACCCTGCCCCTGGAGCGCAAAACGTTGTCAGCATGTTATTGTGCGTCCGGCAAATCATGAAGATGCGATGGAGCGGATGATGTGTTGGAAACGGTGGAGCGCTGTGCATTGATTCACGGTAAAGCAGTTTGTTTCGGCTGTTTTGGCAAAAAATTGTGTTTTTGAAAAAAACTGTTGACAAGTGCAGAATAATAAGTTAAAATATGGTTCGTTGATGTGATTTCGCATCGCGATGTGTCCGTAGCTCAGCCGGATAGAGCAACGGCCTTCTAAGCCGTGGGTCGGGGGTTCGAATCCCTTCGGGCACGTTAAGATCGGGAAGGATGCCGGTTTCTGTGTTCGGCAGTGAATACGTATTTTTAAGTATGGTGGGTATAGCGCAGTTGGTTAGCGCGCCAGATTGTGGCTCTGGAGGCCAAGGGTTCGAATCCCTTTATCCACCTTTTCCCTGGTCATACAGGGAAGTTATTGTGCCCCAATGGCACGCCTGGTGTCGGCACAGGGCTATCGCCAAGCGGTAAGGCACAGCACTTTGACTGCTGCAGACGCTGGTTCGAATCCAGCTAGCCCTGCTTATGGCAGAGAGTGGTCAGGTGTATGTATTTGGGACATTAGCTCAGGCGGTAGAGCACTTGACTTTTAATCAAGTTGTCTGGGGTTCGAATCCCCAATGTCTCATGAGTGGGAAGCACCCGGAAGGCCGGATTTCAAGCGGTTTTCCGGGTGTTTTATCTGTGTTTTGTGCGGCAGATCCGAGACCGCACGCGCCAAAATGGGCTGCTCCGGCCTGTTGAGTGGCATCAGCTGCTGTGAACAGCGAAGCAGTGAACAGTAATACAGTAACATGATGGCGGTAACATGATTGGGGAAGTTTGGGACAATGGCTTGACAAGCGGCTGAGATAAAAGTATAATGCAGGTATTCCGTCGTGGGGGACACGGCGGCAGGCGGAATTGATGGAATTGGCAGACATGCAAGATTTAGGTTCTTGTGGGCAACCGTGTGGGTTCGAGTCCCACATTCCGCACGGAGGGCGAAAAGCCGCAAATCCGATGGTTTTCCAGTAAAATCAGGGGTTTGCGGCTTTTTTTGCTTGCTCAGGGATTCGTATGCTCCCCTGTGGTCCGTCCAAGATATCTCCAAAGGTGATGCCTAGCTGGCGCGCCGCGTCTGCCCTGTTCCCGCCATGGGCTGCCATAGTCTGCTGTACCGTTTCGTTGATGATATCCTCCAGTGTCTGGTCTGTCCGGACCTTTGGGGGGCTTCCCAGATAGAGACTTGCCAGCGAAGGTATCTCGTCCGAACGGCTGCGCAGGGAGGGCAGCGGGAGAGTGGGATTTACGGCAATGCAATCGGACCCGTAATATGCAACGCGGCCCTGATTGCCGCCACCACAATTGCGGTTCTCCCGGGCAAGGTAAATCCCAGGATCCTGCGTGTTCCCATCGCTTTTTTCTTTGTGGCTGCCGTCATTTACTGTGTAGCGGCATATGGCATGGGTGAATATACCCGTCTCATGGGATTTATCATGTTGGTAGTGTTTATTGTATACATGGCTGCCAACGTCCTGCAGATGAAAAAGGCCCCTGCTGAGCAGGATGAGAAGGAAGCCGAGCTTATGCCCATGGCCAAGACTCTGCTTTTGCTGGTCATAGGCGCAGCCCTTATCGCGGTGGGAGCTGACCTGCTGGTGGATAACGGCACCCTGATCGCCCAGGCCCTGGGCGTGCCGGAATCGGTTATCGCACTGACCTTTGTGGCGTTGGGAACGAGCCTGCCTGAGCTGGTCACGGCCATCAGCTCGCTCGTCAAGGGCCACAGCGATTTGTCCCTGGCAATATCATAGGGGAGTTTACCATGTGACCCTTTGGACCGGACAGGCATAAAACCGAGGCAGCGGCGCTCTCTGGAACGAATATGGTTTCGGGACGTATAATAAAGGAGGGCAGACGTTTCTGTACCCTGTCCCGGTGTGCAGAAGCAGAGCCGTAATCGTTTTCAGGGGGTCAGATGTGGTGGAATGGATTATCAGACTGGTTCAGCAGACCGGAATGGTCATGGGAATCATGGTGTGCGTGACGGGAGTAACCCTTGGCGCTGTTAAACTGGCGGAGAGGATGAAACGCTTCCAGGACAGGAAAAAGGGTGAAGGGAAAAAATAGTCGCACAAGGTACGACACAAAGCCGCAGTCTTCCGGTTTTCGGCAAAACCAGGGGGCTGCGGCTTTCCCTTTTCCGGCAGGGAAATGTCCTGCGGTCAGGACTGTAGCGCCATGTAGGAATTGTGGTATTCCTGGCGGTATGTGACATCCTCGCAAAACCAGTCGGGGGGAATAAAGTTTTCGGCGGCCTCCCGGCTGCCGAATTCCACCTCAGCCATAACAAGGGGGGCGAAGGGCGGGTCAAATACATCCAGCTCTATGGTCAGGGAGTAATCCGATGGCGGCCCGGGGAAGCCTTCTTTTTCCCGGAATACAGGATTAGGCAGGGGAATCATATAACGTTTTTTGGAGATGATCCTGCCGTCCGCCTTGCCGCGCAGATGATAATAGGCCTCACGGTTCAGGGGCAGGTTGGATTCCTCTCTGGCCATCATGCCGCTTCCCTTGTATGTCAGATAGTAGTCATCGTCTTCCCTTCGGACACGTACTACCGGCGAAGCATTCAGATAAGCCTGTTCTATGCAGTGGAAAGGGTAGTTTTCCAGATCCGAAGGCAGTTCTTTAATGGTAAACTTGCGTTCTATTTCCATAATTGTTTCTCACCTCCTTTGTTGGCTGTCAGACGTACATTGAATCTATTATAACATATTTTTGTAAAATTCCAACGCTATTAATTGAAATATTTATTAAGAATGTGTATACTGTTGATATATTGCTTCCGGAGGCACGGGGACGGAGTAATTTCCCGGGGTGCCGCCGGAGTCATGGAAATAAAAATGAAGATGAAGAGAGGCTGAGGAATGGAGAAGATAGGGATTTTTCTGGCGGAAGGCTATGAGGAGATCGAAGCGCTGACGGTGGCGGACATCTGCCGCAGGTGCGGACTGGACGTGAGCCTGGTGTCCATTACGGAGGAGAGGATGGTGAAGAGTTCCCACAATGTGGCGGTGCAGGCGGATCTGTGCCTTTCAGAGGCGGATTTCGGGACATATGATATGCTGGTGCTGCCCGGGGGAATGCCGGGGACGAAGAATCTGGAGGCCTGCGGTAAGCTGATGGAGCAGGTGGATGCCTTTTACGCGGCAGGAAAATATATTGCTGCCATCTGCGCCGCCCCTAGCATTTTCGGCCACAGGGGGATTCTGAGGGGGAGGAACGCCTGCAGTTATCCCGGTTTTGAATCTCATCTGGAGGGCGCCCGGGTGACGGAGGGGCCTGTGGAGGTTTCGGATCATGTGATTACGTCCAGGGGAATGGGAACCGCCATTGATTTCGCACTGGTCATCGCAGGAGTGTTCTGCGGCAGGGAGAAGGCGGAGGAAACGGCAGAGGCGGTTGTATACAGGAAGTAAAAGAACCGGGAAAGAGCGGATTATATTATGGAAAAAAACGATAAAATCTATGTGGCAGGCCATAAAGGCATGGTGGGAAGCGCCATCTGCCGGGCCCTTGCCAGGAACGGATATACCAATATTGTCACGAAAAGCCACGGGGAACTGAACCTGTGCAGGCAGGATGAAGTGGAACGCTTTTTCGCGGAGGAAAAGCCGGATTATGTGTTCCTGGCGGCGGCAAAGGTGGGAGGCATTCTTGCCAACAGCGAGGCGTTGGCGGATTTTATGTATGACAATATGATGCTGGAGATGAACGTGATACATGAAGCCTGGAGAAACGGCTGTAAGAAACTGCTTTTTCTGGGCAGCAGCTGTATTTATCCCCGGATGGCGCCCCAGCCCATGAAGGAGGACTGCCTGCTCACCGGGGAACTGGAGAAGACCAACGAGGCCTACGCGCTGGCCAAGATTTCCGGGCTGAAGTACTGCGAGTTCCTGAACCGCCAGTACGGGACAGACTATATCAGCGTAATGCCCACCAATCTATATGGACCCAACGACAATTATCATCCCACCCACAGCCATGTGCTGCCGGCCATGATCCGGCGGTTCCATGAGGCGAAAGTTTCCGGACAGAAGGAGATTGTCTGCTGGGGGACGGGGACTCCTCTGCGGGAATTCCTCTATGTGGACGACCTGGCGGATGCCTGTGTGTTTCTCATGGACCACTACAGCGGCAATGAGACCGTAAACCTGGGCACAGGCAGGGAGCTGACAATCCGGGAACTGGCGGAACTGGTGGCAGGAGTGGTGGGTTATACCGGGGAGATCAAATGGGACGCCTCAAAGCCGGACGGGACGCCCAGGAAGCTTCTGGACGTAAGCAAACTGGAGAGCCTGGGATACCATTGCACCACGGAACTGGAGGACGGCATCAGGCTGGCTTACCAGGATTTTCTGGAAAATCCCATGCGGGCCGAGCGGTGACGGCAGAAATCAGGAAAGGTATGGTTGAAAAACGTTATGACAGAGTATAAGAAATATGCGCAGGAGCTGTTGGAGTTTATCTGGGAAAGTCCCACCAGTTTTCATGCGGTGGCAAACCTGGGGAAGGCTTTTGAGGAAAAGGGTTTTCAGAGACTGGAGGAGAGGGCGGAATGGGTGTTGGAGCCGGGGAAGGGCTATTATGTGACCAGGAATGATTCCGCCCTGATCGGATTCCGGATTCCCCGGGAGGGAGAGCCCGCCGGATTTCATATCGCGGCTTCCCACGGAGATTCCCCTGCCTTTAAAATAAAGGAATCCCCCGAGATGACGGCGGAAAATGCCTATAGGAAACTGAATACGGAGAAATACGGCGGAATGATTCTTTCCACCTGGCTGGACAGGCCTCTGTCCGTGGCGGGCCGCGTGGTGGTAAAGGGGGAAGGGGGGACAGAGACCAGACTGGTCAATGTCCAGGAAGATCTGTGCGTGATTCCCAACCTGGCCATTCACATGAACCGGGACCAGGGGAAGGACGCGGACCTCAATCCCCAGACAGACATGCTTCCCCTCTACGGAGAGTGGGAGGAAGGAGCGGAAAAAGACAGGCTGATGGCCAGGGTTGCCAGGGAGGCCGGTGTGGAGCCCGGGGATATTCTGGGGCATGACCTGTTCCTGTACGTGAGGGAGAGAGGAAGGATTCTGGGGGAGGAGGAAAACTTCGTCCATTCCTCCAGACTGGATGACCTGCAGTGCGCCTATGCATCCGCCAGGGCTTTTCTGGAGAGCGAACCGGAACAGTATGTGACGGTCTGTGCCGTCTTTGACAATGAGGAGGTGGGAAGCGGCACGAAACAGGGGGCGGATTCCACGTTCCTGGAAGATACTCTGTGGCGGATCGGGGAGAGCCTGGGTCGAAACAGCAGCGGATTTCTGCGGATGATTGCGGAAAGTTTCCTGATTTCAGCGGATAACGCCCATGCGGTGCACCCCAACCGTCCGGAGAAGGCGGATCCCACCAACAGGCCGCTTCTGAACAGGGGCATTGTCATTAAATTCCACGGCAGCCAGAAGTATGCCACGGACGCTGTCTCCGCTGCCCGGATCAGGCTGCTGTGCCAGGAGGCGGGAGTACCCTGCCAGACCTATGCGAATCGTTCCGATATTGCGGGCGGTTCTACCCTGGGAAACATTTCCACAGCCCATGTGTCCGTGTCCAGCGCGGATATCGGACTGCCCCAACTTGCCATGCATTCCGCCGTGGAGACCGCGGGGGTAAAGGACACAAAGTATGCGGTGGATATGTTCCGGGTATTCTTCGCCAAATAAGCCGGAGCGCCGGATTTTAAGACGCAGTGCCGGATTTTGCGCCCTGGGCATTTACTGCTTCGAGGCCTCGAAGGATACGGAAAACGTATTTCCGGTGGTGTCGTCGTCAAAGTATTCCGTATAGGAGATGGAGAAGCTGGTTTCTCCCGCGGGTACCTCGAAAACCAGAAGTCCTGTGCGGCTTTCTTTCTGCGCCA
>CAJTSY010000095.1 GCA_910578995.1 uncultured Acetatifactor sp. | reverse complement strand
TCTTGCTATTTCTATTGCACCATGTTATACTGACTTCAACAGATTTGTTTAAGTACAGTCATGCAAGGCTGTACCACTTTCACTACAACGGAGGTTTTATTATGGCAATCGGCAAACGTATCCGCTTTTTCCGCAACCGAAAAGGCATGACACAGAAACAGTTAGGCGAAATCCTCGGCTTTCTCGGAAAGACCTCTGATGTCCGCATGGCACAGTATGAAACCGAAGCGAGGACACCAAAGCACGACCTTGTAAAAGAAATGGCGGGTATCTTTGATGTAAGCACCCACGCCCTCACAGTGCCGGATATTGATACCTATATCGGGCTTATGCACACGCTCTTTGCGTTGGAAGATATGTACGGGCTGAAAATCGGGGAGATTGACGGGGAAATCTGCCTGCGCCTTGACAAGTCCGACTATTCCACTTACACGTCCATGTTTGATATGTTCTGCGCATGGCAGGAGCAAGCCGCCAAACTGGAGCAGGGCGAGATAAGCAAAGAGGAATACGACCAGTGGCGGTACAAGTACCCCGAACTGGACACTTCGCATCATTGGGCGAAAGTCCCCTCACAGGCGGTCAGCGATATGCTTATGGAGGAATTTCAGAAAATCGAGAAAGAAGAAAAGAAAACAACTAAAAAGAAAAAACAGAAATAAGCATAAAAAGACCTTGCCGATATTCAGTTTACATATCTGAAAATCAGCAAGGTTTTTCTTATGCCATTGATGTAATTATTTAATGCGTGATGTGAAAAATGTTGCCAAATCGTTGCCAATACCTAAACTAATTTGTTTGGAAGCCACATAAACACTAGCTTCTCAAATCCCATTTCATCACTCGAACTCTATGGTCCCAGGCGGCTTCGAACTCACATCATAAAGCACCCTGTTAACCCCCTGCACCTCATTAATAATCCTGCTCATCACGCGCTTGAGCACCCCCCAGGGAATCTCCGCCGCCTCCGCGGTCATGAAATCCACCGTCTTCACCGCCCGGAGCGCCACCGCGTAGTCATAAGTCCTCTCATCCCCCATGACGCCCACGGAGCGCATATTCGTCAGCGCCGCAAAGTACTGGTTAAGCTCCCTGTCCAGACCGGCCGCCGCAATCTCTTCCCGGTAAATGGCATCCGCATCCTGGACGATTTTAACCTTTTCCGGAGTCACCTCGCCCACAATGCGCACTCCCAGCCCCGGTCCCGGGAAAGGCTGGCGGTACACCAGATACTCCGGAATCCCAAGCTCCAGTCCCACTTTCCTCACCTCATCCTTGAACAGGCTCCGGAGAGGCTCCAGAATCTCCCGGAAATCCACGCAGTCCGGCAGTCCGCCCACATTGTGGTGGGACTTAATCACCGTGGATTCCCCTCCCAGGCCGCTCTCCACCACGTCGGGATAGATGGTTCCCTGTACCAGGAAGTCCACCGCGCCGATTTTTTTCGCCTCTTCCTCAAAGACGCGGATAAATTCTTCCCCGATGATCTTCCTCTTCTGTTCCGGCTCCGATACACCTGCCAGTCTTTGGTAGAATCTCTCTTGTGCATTCACCCTGATAAAGTTCAGCTTATAGTTTCTTCCGGAACCGAAGACTTTCTCCACCTGGTCTCCCTCGTCTTTCCGGAGAAGCCCGTGGTCCACGAACACGCAGGTAAGCTGCTCCCCCACAGCCCGGGACAAAAGAACTGCCGCCACAGAAGAATCCACCCCGCCGGACAGGGCGCAGAGGACTTTCCCGCCCCCCACTTTCTCCCGGATGGCGGTGATATTCTCTTCCACAAAGGAATCCATCTTCCAGTCCCCCCGGCAGCCGCAGATATCCCTGACAAAGTGCCAGAGCATTTTGGACCCCTCTTCCGTATGCAGCACCTCCGGATGGAACTGGATGGCGTACAGCTTCCTGGCCTCATCCTCCGCCGCCGCAACGGGGCAGTTTTTCGTGGAGGCAGTGGAACGAAAACCGGGGGCCATCTGCGCAATGTAATCAAAGTGGCTCATCCAACAAACCGTGTGGGGCGTTACATCCGTAAAGAGGCGGCTGGTCTGGTCCACATCCACCTCCGTCCTGCCGTACTCCCTCGCCGCCGCCCGGGCCACCTTTCCGCCCAGGACATGCGACATCAGCTGCGCTCCGTAACACAGCCCCAGAACCGGGATCCCTAAGGCAAATAATTCCGGGGAGCATGTAGCCGCCCCTTCCTCATAGCAGCTGCTGGGGCCGCCAGTCAGAATAATGCCTTTGGGATGCATTTCCCTGATTTTACTCAGCTCTGTCTTATAAGAGTAAATCTCACAGTATACATTGCACTCCCTCACGCGTCTGGCTACCAACTGATTATATTGTCCGCCAAAGTCGATTACTATCACCAGTTCCCTGTCCATATTTCCTCCTGTTCTGTCTTCTATTCTATCTTCTTCCCCAAACCCGCATTCTTCCCCCAACCCGGCATATACTCCTTGCCAATTCCCGTTTTCCGCGATATAATAATATAGATGTCGGTTCCGGGAGGAGTGCCGCCTGGGCGGTATTGTCGGTGTCTAGGTGCAACCATACAGAATATCCCATAGAACACGCGACAGCCGACATCTTTTATTCTTATTCCGTATTTTGGACTCTGCTGCCCAGACAGCTCCTCCGCAGACAGGCAGCGCTATCTGCCGTCCGTTTTTCTTCCCTCTTCCGTAAAATCTGACAGCGGCCTGAAAGTATACCCCATCTCTTCCCATTTTGTCAGCAGCTCATCCATGATCTCGCCGTTTGTTTTGGAAGTACTGTGCAGCAGCACAATGGCTCCGGGATGAATGCGTTTCGTCAGCTTGTCAAATGCCTCCTCATGACTTGGCTGGGCATCCTGGTTCCAGTCCACATAGGCCAGGCTCCAGAAGAAAGTGGAATACCCCAGTTCCTTTGCCATCTGCAGGTTCGCCGTGCTGTATTTTCCCTGGGGCGGCCTGTAGTACATGGCCATATCCGTCCCTGTAGTTTCCCTGAAAAGCGACGCCGTATCGTCCATTTCCTTCCGGAATGACGCTTTGTCCGAAATTTTGGACATATCCGGATGGTGGTACGTATGGTTTCCCACTGTATGGCCGTCCTCTACCATGCGCTTTACGATCTCCGGAGCCGACTCCAGAAAATGACCCACCACAAAAAAGGTGGCCGGGGCGTTGTGCTTCTTCAGGGCATCCAGGATAGGTTCCGTATTGCCATTCTCATACCCGCAGTCAAAGGTCAGGTAGATTACCTTCTCCTCTCCCCCGGCACAAAAATATGTATCGTATTTCGCAAGCTCCGCAGCGGAGGCATTTCCCGTGGGCTTCTGCCCCTCCTGCCCGAATCCCAGGCCCCAGTTCTCGCTCTCCAGGGCCGCTGCCGCGGAGGTCTGCCGCATGTCGCCGATCACTTCCCCGGCGGCCCTTCCCAGCAGAAACATGGCTCCCAAAAACAGAAAAGTGGGCACTGCCTTTTTCCAGATGACGCTTCCGGAGCCAGGTACCTTTCGGAAGACATCCTTTACATAAATTGTCTTCATCTTTCTCTCCTTCCGGCCATGCAGCATATGCCTGCACAGCCAAAACATGATTTCTCATTTCCAGTATATGAAGAAGAGACTTGGTCAGATTCCCGGCATCCATGGTTTTCCTGTCTGTGGAAGCAGCGCTTGCCACCCCACAGCTCCTTCCGCCGGAAGCCCCGGTCAAAATCTCAGCGCGCCATCCTCCGCTCCCGGCGGGTCTGTGCATAGCAGCTGTCGCAGACGCCGAAGGCAGCCCCCACAGGCAGGGGCGTCCCGCAGTACTGGCATTTGCGTATATATTCCTTTTTGTCCCTGGACAGATACCGCATAATGGTATCCTCGGTCTTCTCCCGTTCCAGGCTCAGCCTCCGCATATCAATTTCCTTACCCATGCGGACAGAAAACTGGTAATACAGATCCAGCAGTTTGTAAAAAGTCTCATACCGCATAAGGCCGGTATCCGAGCACATCATCAATGCCGGAAAGTGCAGGCACACGTCCGCCGTGTATGTCTTGCAGTAATACAGCCAGAGAGCGACCACATCCCGGTTCCGGGTGTCAACGGAACAGGTAATCATGCGGTAAAGCATGTGCTTGTCCTCAAACCCGTCTATCTCCTTGCGGTCCCTGTAAGCCCTTTCGTATAAAAACATTATCTCCTCGATGCTGATTTTCTCAAAGGGAGGATCTATCTCCACGGATTTCCAGATGTGCATCACCGTGTCCAGGGGGTCGTCCATATCCAGAAGCACCTGGGGAAAGCCCAGGCTCACATGATCCACCCCGGGCTCTTCCTCATAAAAATGACTCCGGATAAAGTCCAGTCCCTCCCTGCCCACGGCATTCACATACCCGGTGTCATAGATGCCGAACCTCCCCGCCCTTCCCGCAATCTGCAGGATCTCCGACGTCTTCAGAGGACGGATGCGTTTTCCGTCGAACTTGTCCGTCTGCACGAAGACGATACGACGCACCGGAAGGTTCAGCCCCATGCCGATCGCGTCCGTGGACACCACAATCCGCGTCTTTCCCTCGGCGAAAATGCGGATCTGCCTGCGCCGGATCTCCGGGGGCAGGCTGCCGTAAATTACGCTGACCCGGATTCCCCGCCTTTCCAGCCTTCCCGCAATGTCCAGCACCATCCTTTTGGTAAAGACAATCAGGGCATCCCCCTCCCGGACGTCATCGGGAAAGAAGAACGGCTCTTCCTCACAGAGAAGCTTTGTCTTTCTCTCATATCTGTGAACCTCGCAGTTGTCGCCGCACAGCGAGATCAGGTGGGTGATGACCTCCTCGGCTGCCGGGCTCATGCAGACATGGATTTCATCGGCCTGCACCCCCAGAATGGCCCTGGTCCAGGAGTGTCCCCTGTCCGGATCCGCAATCATCTGTGCCTCGTCAATGACA
Source organism: uncultured Acetatifactor sp. (assembly GCA_910578995.1). Lineage (GTDB taxonomy): Bacteria > Bacillota > Clostridia > Lachnospirales > Lachnospiraceae > Acetatifactor. The sequence goes on along the minus strand of CAJTSY010000095.1, from coordinate 10,368 downwards.
GCCACGTCATACTTTTTATCCAGATCCAGCATTTCTACTGTAGAGGAAGTGATCCTGCTGCCCTCCTCATAGATACACTCCTCCCCGGTCAGCATGGTGCAGGGTATTCCGGCATCCTTCATTTTTTCGTAGACCTCCAGGGCCAACAGCCTTAAGGGCCCCAGATAAACCCCGCTCCGGGCTTCCCGCAGCCGCTCAAGGGCCTGATAGGTCTTTCCGCAGTTCGTGGGGCCGATATGAAAGACAAACTTCCGCTGCATTTCAAGGGCCTGGGGGAATTCCGTCTCAGGCCTGGTGGGAACCATGTCGATGATCTGGTTCTTCAGCTCCACGTCCATGTAGCGGCGGATGATGGCCCGCAGGGTTTTCTGGCAGATCTCAAAGTTCTCCTCCCCCCTGAGAAAATCCAGGAATTTCGCCGTGACCACCTCCTGCTCCTCGGCCCTGAGGCTGGCCATGTCCAGGCGCACCAGTTCGTTCATCATGACATCCCGTATTTTCATCACAGCCACCTGGTTGTTCTCCCGGATGGCATAATAGGCCAGATTCCTGATCTGACGATGGTATTCCTCCAGGTGGGGCTGGCTCACCTTTCCGTTCTTTTCCCTGGTCATTTCCTGAAGCAGCCGGTTGATCCTCTCCCCGTAATTCTTCTTTCCGCCGTTGTTTTTCTTCTTTACCTTCCTGGCGCAGTCCCTGTACTGGGCAAAATAAAACTGAGACAATTTTTCTTTCTGTATCATATACAAATCCCGTACCGGCCAAAAGCAGGCCGCCCTTCGTAAAGTAACCTCTCCAAGCATACGGTGGTATTATAACACAGTTTGTCCCATATCAAAAGCCCTAAAATACAGTAAGCCGCAATAGTCCAAAACGCCGCAGCAGTTCAGCGGCCTGACTGAACTGCTGCGGAAAGTTTCCGTTCAAACCTGTCCCTGCAGGTATCCGAGGGCACCGCCGTGGGATAATCTCCGTCAAAGCAGGCGCTGCAGTATCCCCTGCCGCCTGCCAGATCCGCCAGGCCGGACACCGGCAGATATCCCAGGGAGTCCGCGCCGATGATACCGGCGATTTCCTCCACACTGTGGCGGCATGCAATGAGGTTCTCCCGGGAATCGATATCCGTGCCGTAATAACAGGGGTGCAGAAACGGCGGTGCGGAAATCCTCATATGGACCTCCCTCGCCCCGGCTTCCCGCAGCAGCCTTACGATGCGTCCGCTGGTAGTGCCTCTGACGATGGAGTCGTCCACCAGGACAACCCTTTTCCCTCTGACACATTCCTCAATGGCGCTCAACTTGATCTTCACCTGGTCCAGCCTCTCCTCCTGTCCCGGGGAGATGAAGGTTCTGCCGATGTATTTGTTTTTGATCAGGCCGATCCCGTAGGGAATTCCTGACTCCATGCTGTAGCCCAGAGCAGCGTCCAGTCCGGAATCCGGCACGCCCACCACAATGTCCGCCTCCACGGGATATTCCCCGGCCAGGATCCTTCCCGCCTGAAGCCGTGCACCGTGGACGGATATCCCGTCTATGACGGAATCCGGTCTGGCAAAATAAATATATTCGAAAATACACACTCTTTTCTCCTGTTTTCCGCAGTGTTCCCTGCGGGACACAATGCCCTCCGGACCGAACACGAGGATTTCACCCGGTTCCAGATCCCTTACAAACTCGGCCCCTACGGCCTTCAGGGCACAGCTCTCAGAGGCGGCCACATACATGCCGTCCGGCGTCCTGCCGTAGCACAGGGGTCGGAATCCATACGGGTCCCTGGCACAGATCAGCTTCCGGGAGGACATCAGCACCAGGGAATAAGCTCCGTCCAGTACGTTCATGGCCGCGCTGAGAGCCTCCTCTATGGAATCGCAGCGCAGACGTTCCCTGGTGACGATGTAGGCAATGGTCTCCGTGTCGCTTGTGGTATGGAAAATCGCCCCCGAAAGCTCTAGCTGATTGCGCAGCTCCACCGCATTGCTGAGATTCCCGTTGTGGGCCAGTGCCATCTTCCCCTTCTGGTGATTGACCTCAATAGGCTGGCAGTTGCTCCGTCGGTTCGCGCCTGTGGTTCCATAGCGCACATGCCCCACCGCCATTGTCCCCTCCGGAAACCGTGACAGTTTCTCAGCCGAAAACACTTCGCTGACCAGCCCCAGCTCTTTATAGGAGGAAAACACGCCGTCGTCATTGACCACGATGCCGCAGCTCTCCTGTCCCCGGTGCTGGAGGGCATATAACCCGTAATATACAATGCCCGCCAGATTGGCGGGCTGTGGACTGATAACACCAAATACCCCACATTCCTCATGCAGACTCATACTGATTGATCCTCCCATAAACGGCGTTATAAAATCTTCATTCCGTTCACACTTCCCGTCCTGCTGCCTGCGGCCGCCTCCACGAATCCCTTAAAGAGCGGATGAGGATGATTAGGACGGCTCTTGAATTCAGGGTGGTACTGAACCCCCACGTAAAAAGGCCGGTCCGGCAGCTCCACCGTTTCCACCAGCCTGCCGTCAGGGGACGTGCCGCTGATAACAAGCCCCTTTTCCTGCAGGATATCACGGTAGTCATTGTTAAATTCATAGCGGTGCCTGTGCCGTTCGCTGATCAGCGTCTCCCCGTAACACTCCGAAAGCCTGGTGCCGGGTTTCACAAGGCAGGGATACGCCCCCAACCGCAGGGTGCCGCCCTTATCTATGTCGCCGCTCTGTCCCGGCATGAAGTCAATGACCTTATGGGGACACTGCTCGTCAAACTCACCGGAGTTTGCGTCCCTGATATCCGCCGCATTTCTGGCGTACTCGATTACTGCCACCTGCATGCCCAGGCAGATGCCCAGGTAGGGAAGTCCCTCTTCCCGGGCGTATTTTGCCGCCAGGATCATTCCCTCGATGCCCCGGCTGCCAAATCCCCCGGGCACCAGGATGCCGTCCAGGCCGCCCAGTTTTTCCCCGCAGTCTGCTGCCGTCAGCATCTCCGAATCCAGCCAGTTTATCTCCACCTGCACCCCCTGGCTGCATCCCGCGTGGCGCAGGGCCTCCGCCACCGACAGATAGGCGTCATGAAGTCCCACATACTTGCCGATCAGGCCGATGGAAACGGTTCCGGATACCTCCCTGCCCTGTTCCACCATCCGGGTCCATTCCTCCAGATCCGGTTCCGGCGCCAGGATTCCCAGTTCCCGGCACACCACTGCCGAAAAACCTGACTTCTCCAGCATCAGCGGCGCCTCGTAGAGATTGGAAAGGGTAATGTTTTCGATGACGCAGTCCGGCCGTACATTACAGAACAGGGAAATTTTCCGGAATACGGATTCCTCCAGGGGCTCGTCGCATCTGAGCACGATGATATTTGGGTGAATTCCCATTCCCTGCAGTTCCTTCACGGAATGCTGGGTGGGTTTGGACTTGTGTTCGTCGGATCCCCTGAGAAAAGGCACCAGGGTCACATGGATGAACAGACTGTCCTCCCTCCCTGTCTCAAGGGATATCTGCCTCACCGCCTCTATAAAAGGCTGGGACTCAATGTCGCCGATGGTGCCTCCAATTTCCGTGATCACCACATCCGCCTCCGCCGTTTTCCCCACCCTGTATATAAACTCCTTGATCTCATTGGTAATGTGGGGGATAACCTGGACCGTGGAGCCCAGGTATTCGCCTCGCCGTTCCTTGTTTAACACATTCCAATAAATTCTTCCCGCTGTAATGTTGGAGTATTTATTCAGGTCCTCGTCGATAAAGCGCTCGTAATGTCCCAGATCCAGATCCGTCTCCGTCCCGTCGTCCGTCACATACACCTCCCCGTGCTGATAGGGGCTCATGGTGCCGGGATCCACATTGATATAGGGATCCAGTTTCTGGGCGGCCACCTTCAGCCCTCTTGCCTTAAGCAGCCTGCCCAGGGATGCGGCCGTAATCCCCTTGCCCAGTCCGGAGACCACGCCTCCTGTTATAAAGATGTATTTTGCCATAAGCTCCCCTTTCGCTCCCTTACCTTACCCCGAACAGCAGGTCTCCGTACGTGGGAAAAGGCCATTCACTCTTTGCGGTCAGTGTCTCGGCCTCGTCGCAGGCCAGTCTCAGTTCATCCATTCCGGGAAGAACGGTGTCCCGGATGGCTTCCGATCCGGAAATAATATCCTCTGCCGTGTGGAGCGCAGTCACCGCTGCCTCCAGTTCCCCTGTTTTTACAGCGATCCTGTCTGTCAGCACGGAAAGCTTTCTCACCAGTTCCGTCTCATAGCCGCAGGCCAGTTCCGGATCCAAGGCCTTCTTGGCAGCGGCGGTTTTGGCTATTTTCAGGCTGTAACTCTCCACTGCGGGCGCGATCTGGCTCCTGGCCATGTCCACCATGGTGTTGGCCTCGATTACCACGGCCTTGCAGTAGTTTTCCAGCATAATGTCGCACCTTGACTTCAGCTCCGCCTCTGAGAAGACTCCCTGTCCGGTAAGCATTTTTACATTCTTCCTGTCCAACAGATGGGGCATGCAGTCCGGCGTCGTGCGGTAATTCAGAAGCCCCCTCTCCTCCACCGCTTCCCGTATCCAGGTATCGTCATAGCCGTTTCCGTTGAAGATGATATGTTTATGATCGCGGATGGTCTTGCGGATCATCTCATGCAGGGCTGTCTCAAAGTCCTCCGCGCCCTCCAGTCTGTCCGCATAGATTTTCAGGCTTTCCGCCACCGCGCTGTTCAGCATGATATTGGCACAGGCGATGCTGTTGGAGGAGCCAAGCATGCGGAACTCAAACTTATTGCCCGTGAAGGCAAAGGGGGAGGTCCTGTTGCGGTCAGTGGTGTCCCGGTTGAACTTCGGCAGGACGTCCACCCCCAGTTTCATCTGGGTCTTCTCGGTTCCCCGGTAGGGCTTCCCTGTCTCGATGGCCTCCAGGACGGCGCTCAGCTCATCTCCCAGGAAAATGGATACCACTGCGGGGGGTGCCTCGTTCGCTCCCAGACGGTGGTCGTTTCCGGCCGTGGCCACGGACAGGCGCAGCAGATCCTGGTAATCGTCCACAGCCTTGATCACCGCGCACAGAAACAGCAGGAACTGTGCGTTTTCATAGGGCGTCTCCCCGGGCGAGAGGAGGTTCACGCCGGCATCCGTGCTGATGGACCAGTTGTTGTGTTTGCCGCTTCCGTTGACCCCCGCAAAGGGCTTCTCGTGGAGCAGGCACACCAGTCCGTGCTTTGCCGCCACTTTCTGCATTATCTCCATCATCAGCTGGTTATGGTCCGTGGCAATGTTAGTGGTGGAGTAGATGGGCGCCAGTTCGTGCTGTGCGGGCGCAACCTCGTTGTGCTCCGTCTTGGCCAGGATCCCCAGTTTCCAGAGTTCCTCGTTCAGCTCTTCCATATATGCGGCAACCCTGGGTTTAATCACGCCAAAATAATGATCGTCCATCTCCTGCCCCTTGGGGGATCTTGCGCCGAAAAGGGTTCTTCCGGTAAAGCGAAGGTCGGGGCGCTGGTCATACATCTCCTTTGTCACCAGAAAATACTCCTGCTCAGGACCCACGCAGGTACGAACGCATTTTACCGAGCCGTTGCCAAACAGCCTCAGGATGCGGAGGGCCTGTTTATTCAGCGCCTCCATGGAACGCAGCAGGGGGGTTTTCTTGTCCAGGGCTTCTCCCCCATAGGAGCAGAAGGCGGTGGGAATGCACAGCGTCCTTCCCTTTATGAATGCATAGGAGGTTGGATCCCATGCGGTATACCCTCTTGCCTCAAAAGTCGCCCTCAGTCCTCCGGAAGGGAAGGACGATGCGTCCGGTTCCCCCTTGATCAGCTCCTTCCCGGAAAATTCCATAATCACGCCCCCGTCCGGTGAAGGTGTGATAAAGCTGTCATGCTTTTCCGCCGTGACCCCGGTAAGAGGCTGGAACCAGTGGGTGTAGTGGGTTGCCCCTTTGGCTACCGCCCAATCCTTCATTGCGGACGCAACAGCGTTTGCCACGCTTATGTCCAGCTTTGCCCCCTCGTCAATGGTCTTTCTCAGGGATCTGTATACCCGGGCCGAAAGATTTGCCTTCATGACCCTGTCGTCAAATACCATGCTTCCAAAATAATCGGATACTTTTTCCATAATATGTGCTCTCCTCTATTTTTAATCAAAAAAGGCAGAGACGTTCTCCATGCCCGAATGCATGAAAGACATCTTTGCCTTTTCCAATCTGCATTATGCACCCCGGCAAGGAATTTGTCAAGACTCTATTTTAAAAACCTTTTTTTCTTTTCTTGACACCATCCTGAATCTGGTATATAGTGCTTATAGTGAGCAAGGGCGTTCATTCCGGTACAGGCAGATGCCTGTATAGTGGAAAACGCCCTTTTTTGCCTTATGGAAAAGTCCGCCGGACAGACATGGCATCGTAAAAGTGCCGGAGGCGGTAAGATATGCCCGCAGACAGGGGCGGAAAGGAATCACCATGAAATATTCAAAACAGGAAGTTATGCAGTATGTACAGGAGGAAGACGTGAAATTTATCCGTCTTGCCTTCTGTGATGTATTCGGACGCCAGAAAAATATATCCATTATGCCCCAGGAACTTCCCAGGGCCTTTGAATGCGGGATTGCCTTCGACGCGTCCTCCATTGCGGGATTCGGGGACGAGACACATTCCGACCTGCTGCTGTGCCCGGAGCCGGAAACCCTGTCCCTGCTTCCCTGGAGGCCGGAACACGGCAAGGTGGTGCGCATGTTTTCAGGTATCTTTCATCCTGACGGCCGGCCCTTTGAATGCGACACCAGGCGCCTGCTGAAAGATGCCGTGGAGGATGCCCGGAAAGCCGGCTATCAGTTTGCCTTCGGCGCGGAACAGGAATTTTACCTCTTCCGTCTGGATGAAAGCGGCAGCCCCACCAAAATCCCCTATGACGAAGCAGGCTACATGGATATCGCCCCTGACGACAGGGGGGAGAACATACGGCGGGAAATCTGCCTTACCCTGGAACAGATGGGGATTCCCCCGGAAAGTTCCCACCACGAGGAAGGCCCCGGGCAGAATGAGATCGATTTCCGTTATTCCGATTCGGTTACGGCGGCGGATAACGCCATGACCTTCCGTACCGTGGCCAAAACAGTTGCCCACCGTAACGGTCTTTCGGCTGATTTCACCCCCAAGCCCCTTCCGGACAGGCCGGGCAACGGCTTCCACATTAATGTGTCCGTCAGGAATGGCGGCGACTCGGACTCCATGTATCCGATGATGGCCGGAATCCTGGAAAAAATAAGCGAAATGACCCTGTTTCTGAATCCTTCCGAAAGCTCCTACAAACGTTTCGGCAGCCACAGGGCCCCAAAATACATCTCCTGGTCCAACGAAAACCGCTCCCAGCTTGTGCGGGTTCCGGCTGCCTGGGGAGAGTACCGCCGCGCGGAACTCCGTTCCCCGGACCCTGCCGCCAATCCCTACCTTGCCTTTGCCCTGATCATACATGCCGGACTGTATGGGCTGAAGAATAATTCCCAGCTGCCCATGCCCGCCGACTTTAACCTGTATAAGGCCGATGCTTCCGTCCTGGCCCAGTTCAGGAGACTGCCCGCAGACCTGGAGGATGCCCGCAGGGCCGCTTCCTGCAGTTCCTTTATCCGGCAGATTATACCCGGTTCCGTACTGGACAGCTACTGCGGAGGCTCAAAATGAGCCTGGAAGATAGGGGATACAGCGTTCTCGTGGCCTCGTCCTCGGAAGGCTTCAATGCCGCTTTATCGCCCCTGCTTTCCGAAAACGCCTTCCTGCCTGCCCATACGGTTTCCAGCATCAGCGCCGCCCAACGCATTCTCTCCCAGCGGAGTTTCGATTTTGTAATCATCAATTCCCCGCTTCCGGACGACGCAGGAATACGGTTTGCCATAGATTCCTGTACGGGAAAAGGGACAGTTGTGCTGCTCCTGGTGAAAGCGGAAATCCAGCCCGGCGTTCACGAAAAGGTGGTTGGCCACGGTGTCTTCACCCTTCCGCGGCCCCTGTCCAGGCAGAGCATGATCCAGGCGCTTGAATGGATGGCCAGTGCAAGGGAACGCCTGCGCAGGATAGAAAAAAAGACCGTGTCCCTGGAAGACAAAATGGAAGAGATCAGGCTTGTGAACCGGGCAAAGTGGCTGCTCATCAGCGAGCTGAAAATGGATGAGCCCCAGGCCCACCGCTATATCGAGAAACAAGCCATGGACACCTGCGTTACCAGGAGGCAGATTGCGGAGAAAATTCTGCGCACCTATTCCTCCTGATCCCTTCTGACAGGTATACATCCTTCTCACCGGAGAACCCTGCCCCTGTACCGGAATATGACTCCCGGGAAATATCCCGGAAAATATGCCTCTTACGCATTCTGCATCTGCTGCCTGTTATACTGCAGGGTATAGAGGTCATAATACCGGCCCTTGCGGTGCAGCAGCTCCTGATGGCTCCCCTGCTCCACAATCTTCCCATGGGACAGCAGGATGATATTATCCGCATGCTGAATGGTGGAGAGCCTGTGGGCCACGATAAGCATAGTTCCGATATTCTTCATTTTCTCCAGGCTGTCCTGGATCAGAAGCTCCGTCTCCGTATCGATATTGGCGGTGGCCTCGTCCAGAATCATCACAGAGGGCCTGTGGATAATCGTCCGGGCAAAGGAAAGAAGCTGCCTCTGGCCCGCAGAGAAATTGTTGCCCCGCTCCCGCACCACTTCGTCCAGGCCGTTCTCAAGCCTCCTGATAAAGCCGTCCGCATTGACGTAACGGCAGGCCTCCCACACCTCGCTGTCCGTCACACCTTCCTTGCGCAGCAGGATATTGCTGCGGATATCGCCGGAGAACAGGAACACGTCCTGGAGCATCTGCCCGAAATGCCGCCGCAGGGAGGATATCTTAATCTTCCGTATATCGATGCCGTCGATGAGAATCTGCCCCTTCTGGATATCGTAATTGCGGCAGATCAGACTAAGGATTGTAGTCTTTCCCGATCCGGTGGACCCCACAAAGGCCACCGTCTGCCTGGGCTCCACATGGAAGGATACTCCCTTGAGCACCCACTCATCCGGTTTATAGCAAAACCACACATCCCGGAACTCAATCTCCCCCCGAATCTGTGGCAGTTCCATGGCATCCGGCGCATCCACCACCTCCGGCTCCATATCCAGGATGGTGAATATCTTCTCCGCCGCCGCAAAGGAGCGCTGCAGCATGTCGAACTGCTCCGCCAGAGCCTGGATGGGATTGAAGAAACGGGAGATATACATATAAAATGACACCATTATGCTGCTGTCGATCACCTGTCCGAAATAGTGGATATCCTTAATATATCCCTTCGCCCCGAAATAAAACAGGCACAGGTTCGAGGAGATGAACAGCATATACACCATGGGCTGGAAAATGCCGAAAACAAACATCCTGTTGTACTTAGCCTTCTTCAGCTTCCGGCTGCGGTCCAGGAAATCATCCAGTTTCCGCTCCTCCCTGTTGAAAATCTGGGTAATCTTCATGCCTGACAGATTTTCGGACAGATAGGTATTGATGTCCGTGGTGGCGTCGTTCACCTGCAGGTGCACCCGCCGGGAGAATTTCCGGAAGATCACGGTAAACAGCACCACAAAGGGAACGAAGCACAGAACCATCAGTGTCAGCGCATAGTTCAGCATCAGCATGGCGCCCAGAACCCCCACGATCACCATGGTATTCTTGGCCAGTGTCACCAGGATGTTCGTAAACATAAAGGAAATGGCATTGGGATCGTTGGAAACCCTAGTCACCAGTTTGCCCACGGGAATGTTGTTCAGCTGTTCATGGCTTAAGCTCTCAATATGGGTAAACACATCCATCCGGATGCGTGACAGAATCTTCTGGCCCGTCTTCTGCAGAATCATGGCCTGGAGATAGGTGCAGACCATGGACACCACCAGAATTCCCGCATACACTCCCACCATGGCATACAGGCTGCTCAGCTCAAAATCATCCCGGATCAGGCCCTGAATCCGCCCGATAATCAGCGGGGACAGCAGATCGTACACGATGGAAAACAGCATCACAAAAAACACCAGAATAAAACTCTTCCAATAGGGCCTGGCATAGCCCAGGAGTCTGCGGACAATCTCCCTGTCCGGAATGTTCCGCTCCTTCTCATGGGTGTCCTTCACCTTCCGAAGCGCCGCGTAAGCTGCCAGAAACACAATGGTAAACGAACCTATGATGCTTCCTACAATTAAGATAGGCAGATATTCATTCATTGCCAGCCTCTCCTTCCTCCTCCAGTTTCTGAAGGTCCACCATCTTCCGGTATTCCGGACAGCTCTCGTACAGCTCGCCGTGAGGTCCGCAGGCCACCAGTTCCCCGTCTTCAATAAACAGGATTTTGTCCATCTTCTCTATGGTGGTGACCCTGT
>CAJTSY010000094.1 GCA_910578995.1 uncultured Acetatifactor sp. | reverse complement strand
TCTGCCTCCGTTTTTCGGAATTTTCAGGGTTGCATTACTGTTGATTTGTCAAGGTACAAATAAGCGCGGTCAAATATCAAACCGCTAACGGAGAAGGAGGGATTTGAACCCTCGCGCCGCTATTAACGACCTGCACCCTTTCCAGGGGTGTCCCTTCGGCCTCTTGGGTACTTCTCCAAGCACGCAGAATTACTATTTCTATTATATATCCAAGGCTTCCCTTCTGCCCTCAGAGCGGAGAGAGTGGGATTCGAACCCACGCGCCCTTGCGGACAAACGGTTTTCAAGACCGCCTCGTTATGACCACTTCGATATCTCTCCATGTATTGCTGTCTGCCGCTGTTCCCCGACGGCACAAACTATATTACCAAAAAAACCTTTTCCTGTCAACTACTTTTTTAAATATTTTTTCGATATTTTTTTACATTCTTTTTATAACAAAATTACGTCTCCCCGTCCCTTCCAGAATGCAGTAGGGCCTCTGCCAAAATGAGATCCCCCGGGGTCGTGATTTTTATATTTTCATAAGAGGCTTCCACCAGTTTCACCTTAATATCCGTAAACAGTTCTACCACGCTGGCATCATCCGTCACCTGAATTCCCCGTCTCCCCAGCCCTTCCGCCTCCTCCACCAGCCTTGCATACGCCTTTGTAATCAGCCCCGTTTCAAATACCTGGGGTGTCTGAATATTCCAGAGAAGGCTCCTGGACGGTGTAGAGGCCGCAAATCCCTTCCCGTCCGAAATCTTGATGGTATCCTTGACGGGAACCGCCGCCACACAGGCGTGATATTTCTTCACCGCCTCATAAGTCCGTCCCAGAATCTCATGGGTAAGGAACGGCCTGGCCCCGTCATGAATGAAAACATACCCGTCACAATCACATATTCCCATGTCCTGTCCCGCACGAAGGGCATTTGCCACCGACAAATATCGCTCCCTTCCTCCCGGGACAACGGCTTCCACTTTATGAAAGCCGAATTTTTCCACGATTTCCCGGCGTATATAATCCATATCCGCTTCTCCCGTAACCAGGATGCAGCCGTCAATAATTTCCGACTGCTCCATCACACTGAGCGCATACCAGATCAGGGGCTTCCCGTCCAGAGGAAGAAACTGCTTTGCCACACTGCTTTTCATCCGGCTTCCGCTGCCCGCGGCCAGCACAATGGCCATACATTTTTTCGGTGTCATGTCTCCTCTGCCCTCCTGTTCCTGATCCGAAACCGCTTCGGGTTTCTCTTTTGCGGGGCAGGCCCCGTAAACAAATCCCTGACAGCCCGGGTTCAGACTGCATCCAGTTTCAAGTTTGGAACCGCGTTCAGATCATACCCGCTTCGTACCCCTCTGACATATTCGTAATAACCGGCGGAGCCGATCATTGCCGCATTATCTGTACAGAGAAGAGGCGACGGAGAATAGAAAGCAATTTCCCGCGCGGCACATTCCCGCTGAAATGTCTCCCTCAGGGAAGAATTGGATGCCACGCCCCCTGCAATGGCAAATTTGTCATAGCCGTACGCTTTCACCGCATGGAGGGAATGTTCCACCAACACATCAATAACGGCTTTCTGAAAGGATGCCGCCACATCTGCCTGAGAGTATCTCTCTCCCTTCATCTGGCAGGAATTCAGGTAATTGAGCACAGCGGACTTCAGACCGCTGAAACTGAAATCATATTCGTTATCCGCCACTTTTGCCCTGGGAAAAGGAATGGCCTCCGGGTTGCCCTCTTTAGAAATCCGGTCAATCTTGGGCCCGCCGGGATATCCCAGGCCAATGGCCCGCGCCACCTTGTCAAAGGCTTCTCCCGCCGCGTCGTCCCTGGTCCGCCCAATGATCTCGTACTGCCCGTAATCCCTGACCACCACCAGGTGCGAGTGTCCCCCGGACGCCACCAGACACACAAAGGGCGGCTCCAGGTCTTCATGTTCAATATAGTTCGCACTGATGTGTCCGCTGATATGATGCACTCCCACCAGTGGAATGCCTGCGGCGAAGCTGATGGCCTTTGCCTCCGAAACCCCCACCAGCAGCGCCCCCACCAGTCCAGGGCCGCAGGTCACTGCCACGGCTGTAATGTCCTGCAGGGTAACCTCCGCCTGGTCCAGAGCCTCCCGGATCACCTGGTTGATCTTCTCTATATGCTTTCTGGACGCGATCTCAGGCACCACGCCGCCAAAGCGGGTATGCAGCGCAATCTGGGTGTAAATAACATTTGACAGCACCTTCCTGCCGTTTTTTACCACGGAAGCTGCTGTCTCGTCGCAGGATGTCTCAATTGCAAGGATAATGACATCCTTTTCGCCATATTGTTCCACTTCTCACTTCTTCCCTTCTGCCGCAGCTGCGGCACTATTGGACTGCCTTCCGTTTCATCCCCCGGCCAGGCATGCCGGCTCCTGACCGTTGCACCCGGAAATTTCCCACGGCAATTCATCTGCCCCGCCATTCATACCGAACCGCGCCCTCCGCCGCATTCCATACAGGACGGCGCTGTCCCTCCCAGAACGCCAAAACATACGGGGCTACTGGGGATTCACATTCTTCGCCCAGTCCCACCCGTAAATCTTCCAGTGGCGGTTCTCGTCACGTCTCAGAAGATACACCGTAGATGACAGCGTGCTTTTACCTTTGTCGAGAATCGTATAATTACACTGGATCCTGGCGAACTCATAGCCGTCCTCCGAAAAAGAATCCACATTAAGGCTTGATGCAACGGAAACGGAGTTTATCTTATTCTGGTCAGACCGGAAAGATGCCACTTCCGTCTTCAGCTGCAGCAGGTTGGCAGCCTCATCATTGTTGTCCAACAGCTCCTGGTCATACAGTTCCCGGGCACGCAGCCCCAGCTGTTCCACTTCCTCATCCGTGCACTCTTCATTATAAAGACATTTCTGTATTTCCGTATAGTATTTTACCACTTCCCTCACTGTGGGAGGATAGTCCTTCTGCATGTCCCGGCTCAGCACCAGCTGCGCTGCGGTCATCTTCTCATCATCCCCGGAATCCCTGGATTTTCCAGACAGGTAAGCATAATAACCCACCACCAGGACGACGATAAGCACAAAGACAATTGTGATTTTCATGGTTGATTTCTTCATACTCCACCTCCGGCGCCTATTCCTCATCGAACTTCAGCTCTATGGTCCTGCCATCCTTTGCTGCAACGGCATTGGGAAAAATCTTCCTCACATCCCCCAGATACGCCTCCGGGTGCATCAGGGACGGGCTGTAATGGGTCAGCCAGAGTTCGGGAACCCCGGCGTTTTTTGCAATCCTGGCCGCCTCATACATGGTCATGTGTCTGTTCTCTTTTGCCTTGGCCAGTTTATCCGGCTCCCCATACATTCCCTCCAGGATCAGCAGGTCGGATCCTGCCGCGTTCACGGTGATTGCCTCCACGGGCCTGCTGTCAGTACAATAGGTCACCTTCAGTCCCTTGCGGGGCGGCCCCAGCACCATATCCGGCGTATAGGCAGTCCCGTCATGCACTATGGTTTCCCCTTTCTGGAGGCGGCTCCACAGCTTCATTGGAATCTGCTGCTCCATCGCCCGATCCCTGTCAAACCTTCCGGCCCTCTCCACTACCATACTGTATCCGTAACAGGTCACACTGTGGCATACCCGGAAGGCGCTGATCTGAAAACCATCAAAGGAAAAGGCCTGCTGTTCCTCTGTAATCTCCCGGTACTGAATCTCGAACGGCAGCTCCGGCGCAATGGTCCGCAGCGCCCCCACCACCTTCGTCAGTCCCCTGGGGCCCATCAGCAGGAGCGGTTCCTTTCTCTCCGCATTTCCCATGGTGAGCAGCATCCCCGGCAGTCCGCTGATATGGTCCGCATGATAATGGGTAAAACAGATAATATCGATGGGATTGGGGCTCCATCCCTTTTCCCGCAGCGCAATCTGTGTGCCCTCCCCACAGTCGAACAATATACTTTTTCCATTATAGCGGAGCATCAGGGAGGTGAGCCACCGATATGGCAGCGGCATCATGCCTCCCGTCCCCAACAGGCTTACATCCAGCATGTTTTGTCTTTCCTTTTTTAGCTAAAATCATTTATTTTTTATAAAAGTTCCGTTTCTTCCGTTTCGTCGGGAACCAGGGCAAACTGAGCCGTCACTTCGTCATAACATTCCTCGCACAGATCAAAATGCTGGCTGCTCCCGTCCTTATGGCTGAAATATCCGAACACGGTATCGGCGCTGAAACAATATTCCTTCAGATAGCCGTTCTCCAGTTTCAATGCCCTGCCGCATTTATTGCATACCACCTGAATCAGTTTTCTGTCCTGTCCCTCTCCGTATTTACGCATATTTTTCTCCCTTCATGCATACACTTACCGTGACAGCCGCCGCTGCGTCCAGGTTCGAAAGCTGAAACCGGAACGGAAACCGGCAGTATGGGCTGTCTTAACTGCGCGCCACAATCATTATACTAAAAATATACATAAATACGTGTGGTAATTGTTGGTTTTTTCATGTACCGGCCGCCTGTGGAATCACCGTCTCCACATAATCATCGCATCTTCCCTTGGCTTTTCGTAAAATCCGGGACGAATTCCCTCGCAACGAAACCCAAATTTTTCATAAAGATGGATGGCGGGCGCATTGCTGACCCGGACTTCAAGAGTGAATGCTTCCACACCTGAGGCTTCCCCCCTGGCAATGACTTCCCGCAGCAGTGTCTGGCCGATCCCCTGGTTCCGGAACTCCCTGGCAACCACCACGTTGTCAATGGAAGCTTCCCTGCAGATATCCGTGTATCCGCAGCATCCGGCAATCTGTCCGTCAGCAAGCGCCACAAAATAAAAGCAATAGGAATGTTCCAACAGTTCCCGAAAATCCCTCTCCGTCCAGGGCATGGAAAAGGCCTCGGCTTCCATTTCCGCGAGAGCCCCTGCATCTTCCTCCCTTAATTCCCTGACTTCAACCTGCATGAATCCTCCAATTCATATTTCGGCACATTCCTCCGATTTTATAATACCCCGCCCTGCTGCGCTTCTCTTTCGGCCTGGCTTTTACGCAGGTATTCCGGATGATGTTCCTCCGGAGTGACCGTTCTGCCTTTCGCGAAGTACACGGCTCCCAGTGCCGCCACAGAAGCAGCCCTCTGCCGGTTATTGGCCGGCCCGGCAAGCGAATACCGCAATCCCGTTTTTTCCCGGATGTTATTACAATATACAGGCACACCGTCCCCCAAAAAGATAACGGTTCTGCCCATCTGCTGCAGTCTCTCCAGTATTTCCCCGATCTCCATGGGGCTCTGCCCAATAATCCTATGAAGCCTGAACCCCTCTCCCTCTGGAAGGAACTCATAGGCAGCTGTGTACACCTGGTTTCTCCTGGCATCCATAAGCGGGCACACCACCCTGTCCGTTCCATACAGATTCCAGGCCAGCGCCTCCAGAGTGGGCACCTCCACCAGGGGTTTGTCCAGTCCCAGTCCCAGTCCCTTGGCAGTGGCCGAACCGATGCGCAGTCCTGTAAAGGAACCCGGGCCGGAAGCTATGGCAATGGCATCCAGCGTATTCAGATCCAGTTCAATCATATTCCTCAGCCCGTCCAGCATGGGAAGGAGTGTCTGGGAATGTGTCTTTTTATAATTTACGGTATATTCCGCTGTCAATTCATTATCCTGGACCACGGCCACACTGGCCACCAGTCCCGAACTGTCCAGACCCAGTATCTTCATTCCGCCACCTGTACCTTTTCCCATCCGGCGATCTCAATCCGGCGATAGTCAAATCCCTTCAGTGGATCCCTGGTTATGTCTATTTCTATCCGGGACTGCGGCAGGATCTCTCCGATAAGTTCTGCCCATTCAATCAGGCAGACCCCCTCACCGTAAATGCAGTCCTCATAGCCGATCTCATCCATTTCCTCCGCCCCGGCCACCCGGTAAACGTCAAAATGGTATAGGGGAAGCCTCCCGCCCTCATACATCTGCAGGATCGTAAAGGTGGGGCTATTCACCGGCTCGCCGATTCCCAACCCTCTTGCAAATCCCTGGGTAAACACAGTCTTGCCCGCTCCCAGGTCGCCCGAGAAAGTGTAAACCTCCCCGGCCCGGCTTCTGCCTCCCAACAGTTCCCCGAGCAGAAAGGTCTCTTCTGCGGCAAATGTCTCCACCACTGCTTTTCCTTCTGTTTCCAGTTTCCGCAGGATTTCTTCTTTATTTATGTTTTCTTCTTTCTTTCCTTTTTCTTCCTTTTCTATAATTGCTTCATTCTCCATACTGTGCCTTTTCACTTTCTGACCGCTCCCATATCTCCTTCGCACTCTCCAGGCTCCGGGAAATACCGCCGAAAAGTCTTCTTTCGGAGGGATGTCCCCGTTTTCTCCAGGCATGCAGATAGAGAGCTGCCTTCTCACGAGCGGATCTTCACCTTCGAAGGCGGCATATGGGTGGATATAATCTCTATCACCGCTGCCCGCCTGTCCCCCAGCTGACGTTTGGGAAACAGGGTTGCGTTGACGCGGGAAGTATACAATATAATGCTCCTCCCGGTTGAAACCGCTTTGTACATGTCCCCCCAGGCCATTTTCTCCTGTGCCTCCCCCTGGGAAACCGTCAGGCCCTCCTCGTCCAGGAGATAGTGCAGCGGTTCCTGGAAACTGGGATTGGTCAGGCTCTGGCTCCTACTCTTCAGGAACAGGGTCCAGGGCAGATACAGCAGCATCACCAGTCCAAGCACGATAAAGATCCACTGCTG
This sequence comes from uncultured Acetatifactor sp., assembly GCA_910578995.1. GTDB lineage: Bacteria > Bacillota > Clostridia > Lachnospirales > Lachnospiraceae > Acetatifactor. Next base: position 8,652 of record CAJTSY010000094.1, on the reverse strand, counting down.
CGCCGCAATGGCAAAAAGAATCAGAATCGCACCGAAGGCACTCCCCACCAGGCCCGCCGGACTGGTATAGGAATGCATCAGCATGTAATCATACAAATCCCCGGCTTCAATTTTTACCGTCAGTTCAAGCATGTCTCATCACCTGCACACATCAGTCTGTTTTGTCCTAAATCCAAGCAACAGCCCGAACCATGGTTCGGACTGTTACCAATTTTACTCTAAATAATTCAAAAAAGCAAGCAAAAAACCTCACATCCTGTGCCCGGTTTTGATAATGGGGCTTAAGGGCTTGTAAATCAGCAGTGTGACCAGGGATACGCTGGTTCCCTTGATCAGGTTCAGCGGCGCCACACAGGCGGCCACGAAGCTGACGATATTCCCCTCCTGCGCCAGGGGATTTACCTCGGCCCCCATTGCAATCAGGCTTTCCAACGGCATGCTATACAGTTTGGAGAATGCCGGGAGCAGGTATACGGCATTGAAAGCGGTGCCGAATACGGTCATGATCAGCGTTCCGGTAATGCAGGCAATAATGGCAGTCTTTTTGTTTTTCCGAAATATGTAGATGACGGATGCCGGCAGGATAAAGCTGCAGCCGATGACAAAATTGGCCAGATCCCCTACAAAGGCAGTGGAGGTTCCCTTGACACACAGTTTCAGCAGAATCTTGATAAACTCCATCATGACCCCTGCCGCGGGACCGAAGGCAAAGGTTCCCACCAGAATCGGAAGCTCGCTGAAATCAAGCTTATAAAACGGGGGTGCAAAGGGCAGGGCAAAGTCAAACAGATGCAGCAGCATGGCCACTGCGGAAAACATGCCGATCACGGCAATCTTCCTGGTGCTGAAGACGGGTTCCTTCACATCATTCTTCTTCCGTGCAGCCTTCTCCAGAACCACCGCCACCACAAACATCAGCACGATGATTCCAAAAAAACTCAGAACATACAATGTGTTTTCCGCAACGTTTTGGATCAGTTCATTCATTTTCTTTTCCTCCTGAATTAAAGTACTATGGGAAAATTCTGTCGGATGGGACTTAAGGCGGATGTATTCGTCTTAAGTCCCGGCAAGAGCAGTACAAAAAACCCCGAATCAAATGATCCGGGGTAAATTTCCGTACAGTTAGCGGCTGCACTGTAAATGACGGGCATCTCCTGCGCAATGGGCATGCCGAACGTCGGTCCTGCAACCGTTCCTTCTTCTTTCATCCAGACTTTACTGTTGGTCCCGGAGTTGCACCGGGTCAGCCGCGGCGGATTTCCTGTTACCGTTCAAGATACACGCAGGATGCCCACAAAACGTCCAGACGGTGTGCCGTCCTGGGACATGCGGTTCAGCGCGCTGCTGTCAGCAGTAACTATCTCTTTCCCTGCATGGGGAGAGGGGTTCCGTCGCGGGTCGCGGACTTTACCGCCAGTAGGGAATTCCCGCTTATGAGACCGCCAGGTCTGCCGCGGGTCACCCGACCCCGAAGAATTTTCTTTTATTTACAAATGCAATTATAATACCATTCGTGTCATAATGCAAGCAGAATTTTCATCATGCGGCAGCATGCCTCAAGATCTCACGTATTACGACGTGACCGCGTTTCCCGTGTAGAGCTGGTAGTACTTGCCCTTCTGCTCGATGAGCTGGTCGTGGGTGCCTTTCTCGATGATACGGCCCTGCTCCAGGACGATTATGCAGTCGCTGTTTTTCACCGTGGACAGCCTGTGGGCGATGACGAAATTGGTGCGCCCCTTCATCAGCGCGTCCATGCCCTGCTGTACCAGTTTCTCCGTCCTGGTGTCGATGGAGCTGGTGGCTTCGTCCAGAATCAGCACCGGTGGATCCGCGATGGCAGCCCGGGCGATGGCCAGGAGCTGTCGCTGACCCTGGCTTAAGTTGGCCCCGTCCCCGTGGAGCATGGTGTCGTAGCCGTCCGGCAGCCTGCGGATGAAGCTGTGGGCATTGGCCAGTACCGCCGCCTTCTTCACCTCCGCGTCGGTGGCGTCCATCTTGCCGTAACGGATGTTTTCCATGACGGTGCCGGTGAACAGGTGGGTATCCTGGAGCACGATTCCCAGGGAGCGGCGCAGATCGGCCTTCTTGATTTTGTTTACGTTTATGGCGTCATACCGTATCTTTCCATCCCGAATATCGTAAAACCTGTTGATCAGGTTGGTGATGGTGGTCTTGCCTGCGCCGGTGGCGCCCACAAAGGCTATCTTCTGGCCCGGCTTGGCGTACAGCTCGATGTCGTGAAGGATCATCTTCTCGTCGTTGTAGCCGAAATCCACATGGTCGAATACCACGTCCCCCTTCAGCTCCACATAGGTGGTGGTGTTATCCGCCTTGTGGTAATGCTTCCAGGCCCAGAGGCCGGTGCGCTCTTTGCTCTCCGCCAGTTCCCCGTCGGGTTTCCTCACCGCGTTGACCAGTTCCACATATCCCTCGTCCACCTCCGGCTTCTCGTCCATGAGCCTGAAGATCCTGTCCGCCCCCGCCAGGGCCATGATGATGCTGTTGAACTGCATGCTCACCTGGTTGATGGGCATATTGAAGGATTTGTTGAAATTCAGGAAACTGGCAAGGCCTCCCAGGGTAAGCCCGGACACGCCGGTGATGGTGAGGATGCCGCCCACCACGGCGCAGACCACGTAGCTTAAGTTGCCCAGCTGGGCGTTCACGGGCATCATGATATTGGCAAATCGGTTGGCCTGGTAAGCGCTCTCAAACAACTGGTCGTTCAGCTCGTTGAACTGGTTCAGGCTCTCCTCCTCGTGGCAGAATACCTTCACCACCTTCTGGCCGGTCATGGTCTCTTCGATGCAGCCGTTCAGGGCGCCGATGGCCTTCTGCTGCGCCAGGAAATAGCGGCTGCTCTGGGAGCCGATTTTCCTGGTGGCAAAGAGCATGAGCCCCACCATCAGCAACGTCACTATGGTCAGGGGAATATCCAGTACCAACATGCACACAAAGACGCTCACCACGGTGATGACGCTGTTGAGCAGCTGGGGAATGCTCTGGCTGATCAGCTGCCGCAGGGTGTCGATGTCGTTGGTGTAGATGGACATGATATCGCCGTGGGCATGGGTGTCAAAGTATTTGATGGGAAGGGCTTCCATCTTCTCAAACAGGTCGTTTCGGATGTTCCGCAGCGTTCCCTGGCCGATGTTGATCAGGATTCTGGACTGGGTAAAGGAAGCCGCCACACCAATGGCATAAAATACGGCCACCCGGAATATGGCTGCCGCCAGGGCGTCAAACGCGGGGTCTTCCTTTCCGATCAGGGGCAGGATGTATTCATCGATCAGCGTCCGCATGAACATGGTTCCCTGCAGGCTGCAGTACACGGATGCAAAAATGCATATTACCACTACCACCCACCCGGCTGCGTAATCTTTCAGCGTGTAGTTCATGACGCGTTTAAACAGTTTTCCCGGATTTTCTATCTTCGGCCTTGGGCCGCGGGCGCCTCTGGGGCCGCCAGGGCCATGTCCTCCCGGACCGTGTCCGCCGGGGGCCTGATTTGTTGTTGTGCTCTTATCTTCCGACATTGTTAACCTCCTATTCCAGTTCCGCATCTGTCCCACACATACCCAGGCATAGCAGAGAATTTCCGGCCGCTTAAAGATGCGTCCGTAAATCCTCTGGGGTATGTGTGGAACAGATGCTGTTTTTAATCGCTGCGCGAGTGGCTCAAATTGCCGCGAACGGCAATTGGGCAAAGTCCCTTCGGCGCACCCACATGAGAGTCAAATTTCATTCGAAAGCGCCCTCATGAAATTTCCTCTCGTGCGCCTTCGCGACTTTACCTGTACAGTTCTCTTATGGCTCATTGCGCCCTACACATACCCAGGCATGGCAGAGAATTTCCGGCCGCTTAAGAATGCGCCCGTAAATCCTCCGTGGTATGTGTGGAACAGATGCTGTCTTTACTAATTCTTCTCATCAAAGTCACCGCTGCCGCTCATCTGGGCGTCGTAGACTTCACGGTATATCGTATTGTTCTTCAGAAGCTCCTCATGTGTGTCAAAGCCGTCCACCTGGCCGTCATGCATAACGATAATTCTGTCCGCATGCTCCACGCTGGAAATTCTCTGGGCGATAATCAGCTTCGTGGTACCGGGAATGGCTTCCGCGAAGGCTTTGCGGATCTTCGCGTCCGTGGCGGTGTCCACTGCGCTGGTGGAATCGTCCAGAATCAGTACTTTCGGCTTTTTCAGGAGGGCCCTGGCGATACAGAGTCTCTGCTTCTGGCCGCCGGATACATTGGTGCCGCCCTGTTCTATGTAGGTGTTGTAACCGTCGGGCATCTTCTGAATAAACTCGTCCGCACAGGCCATCTCACAGGCATGCCTGCATTCCTCCTCCGTGGCTTCCCGATCGCCCCAGCGCAAATTATCCAGGATTGTACCGGAAAACAGCACATTATTCTGGAGTACCACCGCCACCTGATTTCTAAGCGCTTCCATGTCATAATCCTTTACATTCACGCCTCCTACCAGAAGCTCGCCCTTCGTCACATCATAGAGCCTGCTGACCAGATTCACCAGGCTGGACTTGGCGCTGCCGGTACCGCCGATAATGCCGATGGTTTCGCCTGATTTGATTTCCAGGTTGATATCCTTCAGCACAGGATCCGCCGCATCTTCTCTGTAGCTGAATGACACATGTTCAAATTTGATGTTGCCGTCCTTTACCTGGCTCACAGGTTTCTCAGGATTCGCAAGATCCGCCTTCTCATCCAGTACTTCGCAGATACGTCTTGCGCTTGCCATGGACATGGTGACCATAACGAAAATCATGGACAGCATCATCAGGCTCATCAGAATGTTCATACAATAGGTCAGCATGTTCATCAGCTGCCCCGTGGTCAAGCTGTCCTGAACGATCATATGCGCCCCCATCCAACTGATTGCCAGGATGCAGGTATATACGGCGAAATTCATCACCGGGTTATTCCAGAGGACGATGCCCTCCGCCTTGCAGAATATTTTATAAATATCGTTGCTGGCTTTCTTAAATTTCTCTACCTCATAATCCTCCCGAACATACGCTTTCACCACACGGATAGCGGATACGTTTTCCTGTACACTTTCATTCAATGCGTCGTACTTCGGAAACGCCTGAGAAAAATATTTCATCGCCTGGCTGACTATCAGCCCCAGCGCACAGGCCAGGAATATCACCGCCACCAGGTACACGCTGGCAAGCCGCGGACTGATGACAAAGGACATGACCATTGCACAGATCAGCGTGGCCGGTGCCCTCATACACATGCGCAGAATCATCTGATACGCGTTCTGCATGTTCGTGACATCCGTTGTCAGCCTGGTCACCAGTCCCGATGTACTGAATTTATCGATATTGGAAAAGCTGAAGGTCTGAATATTTTCATACATCGCCTTCCTCAGATTCCTGGCAAAACCGGCGGATGCCCGGGCACCGAACTGTCCCCCCATAATACCGAAGGTCAGACTCAGCAGCGCCGCCCCCACCATCAGTATACCAATCAGATAAATATGCTTCATGTTGCCCGCCGTGACGCCGTTGTCAATGATGGACGCCATCAGCAGCGGAATAATCGTTTCCATGATTACCTCTCCGATCATGAAAACAGGGGTCAGAATGGAGTCTTTTTTGAATTCCTTAATCTGTGCTCCCAATGTTTTTAGCATGATTTTCACACTTCCTTTCGTTACACTCGTTTTTGTCGTGCGGATATTTTCCTCTTCCGGGTTCTGTGCATCCCTCCGGACTGCCGCCGTCAGAAGCCGTACCTTCCTGCCTTTCCGGGCTGTCTCTGCCTGCAGCGGTACCCGACTGCTTCTCCGGGCTGCATCTGCCTGCAGCTGTTCCTGTCTGTTCCTGCGGGCTGTTTCCGCCTGCAGCCGTTCCTGTCTGCTTTTCCGGCCTGTCCTCCTGCGGCAAGACATCATACTCCGCTGCAAGCCCCTCCAGATTCTTCATCACCATTCCCAGAAGCCTGAACAGCTGCCGGACCTCTTCCTCCGTCATTCCTCCGGTAATGCAGTTTTCCATCATCTCCATATGGGCTTCCATCCGCGCGTGTCCCTGGAGAGCCTCTTCCGTCATTTGAATCCGCTTCAGCCTGGCATCCCTGTCCTGCGCCTTGCGCACAATCAGGCCTTCACGCTCCATCACCTGCAATGTGTTAGTCGCCGTGGCACCGGAAATGCGGAATTCCTTTTCCAGGTCTCTCTGATACACCGGCTGTTCCTGATAATGGTACAGATAACCCAGAATGCCGGCCTGCAGCTGGCTTTTGGGGCCTTTCTCACACTTGGGACGACTGTTATGGATAATCATCTTGATCTGATTCTGAATGACACGAAGTACAAATGTGATTCTCTTCTCTTCCATAGACTCCTCCCTCTGGCTTCGTTTCAGTTTCTGCGTTACGGCTCATTCCTGCGTAACATTGAAGTAGGGCATATTTTCCTGAACTATTTTCCCCATCAGACGCACAGGATTTTCCGCAAAAAATATTAGTACACTAACCATTATTGTTAGCGTACTAACATTATCGCATTTTACAGGATTTGTCAATTACTTTGCAGTAATACTTTTGTGAAAATTTTGTGAAGCATTATCGGTTTTAAATGCATTCATTTGTCTCATTGTTCAGGTGTTCACCGATTCTGTTTTTCCACAGGCAAATGTCTTTGGCTGTGAAAACTGCACAAAACGCTCTCCGATAACTGCGGGAAACATTATTCTGCCTCCGCAATTTCCCTCCGCACTGCCTCTATGTCGTCCCATGAAAAACTTGACACTATAAATGCAGTTTCTTCTGTGGGATAGTTTTTTCTGATCATCTTAATCACGGATTCCCTTGCCGCCTGACGTTTCTCTTCCTTCGCCTTTGCGAGCATCTGCTGTTTTTCTTCCTCCGCCTCTGCAAGTATCTGCTGCTTTTCTTCCTCCGCCTCTGCAAGTATCTGCTGCTTTTCCTGTTCAATAATCCACCCAACCTTGGTCATTTCAATCCTCCTTATTTGATTCGCCGTTTCCATATCAATCAGTTTGTCTGTGAAGGTCAGTATCCCGGCCAGTGCAAAGAGCTGCTGGCTTCTGTCCTGAATTTGTGCCGCCAGCCTGACGGTTTCACGGATTTTTTCTTTCCTCTCTTCCTTCTCCCGGAAGGAAAGCGGCAGTATAATGAATTCCATCAGTTCCTCGTCATCCAATGACTCGTTCTTTTCCACTTTTTCTTTCAGATGCCGGAAAATCCCTCCTGAATCCAGTTCCGAGAGGAATGCAGGTTCCAGCTTCACCCTGACCGCCCCGATATTGTATTCGTCGGACACCTGCCTTCTCTCTATATCGCCTGTGTATATGACAATCATGCGAATTGTGGGGCAGTCCTTTTTCTGCTTTTGGTATCGGTTGGCTATTCCGGTCAGGTAATTGAGGTATTTCACCTTGTCTTCCTTTTTATATTCGCTTTCGTAGTCAACCAGTGCAGCAGTTCCGTCCGCCAGCTCGAACAGATTGTCCAACCGCAGCTCGTTTGCTCTGACGGACGGTATGTTGGTGGGCAGGACAGCTTTCACTTCCGGTATATCCAGTCCGTATACACGAAAGCTTTTCCCTCCGAAATTTTCGGCAAGCAGCTTGCTGGTAATATCCTTGTTCTGGTAGGCTATGTCTCCATGGGCTGCATGAACCGAAGGGAGTTCGTTGCCGGCATACTCCGCCTGGTTTCCCTGTTCTGCATAATCCCCATGATTCCCCTGTCCCGCGTAATCTGCGAAAACTGCTTTCTTCATAAAGGCTGTTTCACTGATTTTCTTTTCTCCGCTTCTTTCATAACGAATTCACCCGTCCTTTCTCGGTAGCTCAGGCAGCCATCCGGAAAAGGCAGCTCTGCCTTCCTGCCTGTGGCTGCGTTTAAATGTTCTCTGGGATACAGGCTCCCGCCCGGCAAGAAGTTCGATGTGATAGAATCCATGCTTTGTATGGGTTCTATTGGTATTAATTACAGAAAAGACCATTTCAGTCTTTAGAATACTGTAAGAATTGAATTCTTGACTTGTGTTTAGAGTAACATGATATGGGAGGAATTGCAAGAAAATATTTAAACCAGTACAGATATTCCCAGTTCAGGTACTGGTAAAACCGGTTGGAGTCACGCCCTTCCTCAAAATAATGCTCCAAGTGCAGGACAGTGATAAAACGCGCCCAGTTTCCGAACCGGAGGCTTTGAAACACTAAAATACGGAAGGAACCTTACCCTTGTCCCTTCCGCATCATAGCTGCAAGCAACTGCAGAAATAAGGCGCCTGCCACGCCGCCTGCCAGATAGGCCTTGCCCATGGTGCCGGAGCAGACCGCCATCACGGTACCCAGGACAGGCACCGATCCCGCCATCCTTCCGAGCACTGCAGAATAGGGCACCGGCTCCATGTCGTTTTCCTCGTTGGCATCTCCCTTTGTGATGAACTCCCCGGATACGGTCCGGTTCTCCACCACCCGGTGGGTCACCACGCCCCTGCCTCTGTAGAAGGCGATCACATCCCCCACAGTCACGGTTTCCGGCGCCACGGTCTGCAGGTAGATGGCGCTGCCCACAGGGATGGCGGGTTCCATGCTACCGCTGACTACCGTGTAGACTTCATACCCAAACAGACGGGGGACGGT
>CAJTSY010000093.1:10936-15430 GCA_910578995.1 uncultured Acetatifactor sp. | reverse complement strand
GAGAACATCGCGAAGATCGCCGGGTGGATGGAGGGGGACCAGGTCATGCGGATCCATTCCTGCGAGCCCACCCTGGAGACGGTGTTTCTGGAGGTTACGGGGAAGGAGCTGAATGTATGATTTTGTGGATTTGAATCCAAAAGAGGGTTTCGTTATAAGGCTTATAAACTTAAATTCAGGAAAAAGCGTTTGGAAAGGCGTTTGTGGATAGGAAAGATATGAATGAAAGCTCGCAAATAAATATATGAATTTAAATAAACGGAAAAACGAATCGAAAGGAGTTTGTTGATTTATGAAAAGTATGAATGAAAGTCTGCAGCCCATTGGAATGAGCAGATACGGCAGTGCAGAGAGGGGCGCAGGCCTGCGCAAACTGGCGGCGGTGACCCAGATCAAATGGCTGTCCATCAGTCGGAACGCCATGATCATGATAGGGCCGGTGCTGGTCATAGGGATGGTGTATGCGTGCAAGATCCTCTATGGAATCAATTCGGAGAGCGATTTTGTGCCGTTCCTCACAGGAACACTCCTGAATATCGGAATCACCATGAATATCTGCGCGGAGGGCTTCATCATGGTTGGCACGTCCATCGCGGAGGAGAAGGAGAACCACACGCTGCGGGCCCTGATGACATCCTCTATTACAGGAGTGCAGTATTTCATCGGCAGCATCCTGATCCCCTTCGTGATGCTGATGGCAGTGAATTACATCGTGCTGTTCATCAGCGGAATCTCCCTGGACATCGTGCCCTGGGTTCCCTTTTTCCTGGTGAGCATGGTGGTCTCCCTGACCAGCTGTGTGCTGGGGATGATCGTGGGGATCTGCGCCAAGAACCAGATGAACGCCAACCTGATCTCCTATCCCTTCCTGATGGTGTTCATGATGGTGCCGGTATTCGGGAACCTGTCCGAGGGACTCCACAAGATTTCTGCATTCCTGTTCACCGGGGTCATGACAGGCATGACGGAACGGCTGGCAGCCGGGGAGAAGTATGTGATGTCGCCGTTGGACATGGCGGTGCTGTTCGGGGAGCTGGCGGTAAGTGTTTTGGTGTTCCTGATGCTTTATAAACGGAATGGGTATGAAAAAGATTAGCATCGATGAATTGTGCCAGATAAAAAGCTATATGTAAAGCAAGGGGGCTATTCCCCCTTGGTACAGAAAGCTGTCTTTATGGACGGAGGTGAAATGCTATGCAGCTCTATTATGGAGTGCCTGAAGAAATCGAGCACCACCCAGGACAAACTTGTTCTTCAGAATACCTGCCGCCAGCGTCGGCGCTGCATAGCTCTTCCTAGTACTACCTTGCGGGAATTCCAGTCTTGCCGCGTTTTCCGCATGCCTGTAACCGGGCCGAAATTCTTTCATAGTCTTGTCTGATTCGGTTCTTGTCTGCTTGTCACTCTTCAAACATCATGTGTTCCATATAAAAATCCTGGAATGCCTCGTTCCCGCCCAGATTGACCGTTTCCGCCCCCGCTGCCAGTGCGGAGGCCTCTTTTTCACAGGCGCTGTCATTAAGGATGCGTTCTGCTCCCGCCAGTGCCGCGTTTCCGCAGATTCGGATCTTCTGCCTGTCTATTTTGGGGAGGAGGCCGATCCGCTGTGCGCTTTCTACGGACATATAAGAGCCGAAACCACCGGCCACATAGAGGCAGTCAAGGTCTTCGCTGTTTAAGCCGGCCTGCAGCAATATGGTTTCCATTCCGGCCCGTACGGCACCTTTGGCAAGTTGGATCTGCCTGATATCCCGGGCGGAAAGCCCCACATTTCCTGTAAAGAACACATCCTCCTCCAGATATCCGGTCTCATCCAGAAGGCCGATTTCCAGGAGCCCTGCCACGCCGTCGATTACGCCGCTGCCGCAGATTCCCGCTGCGTTTTCTTCCCCGAGGACATGTACCTTCCACTTCCCGTCTGCCCATTTTACGCGGTCCACGGCGCCGTCTGTCCCGCGCATTCCGCAGGAAAGCCCGGCGCCCTCGAAGGCCGGTCCGGCAGCCGTGGCACAGCAGATCATGCGGTCCTTCCGAAACAGGACGATTTCCCCGTTGGTTCCCACGTCCGCCATCATTGTGCCATGCTCCGTGCCCCGGATTCCCGTACCCAGAAGTGCCGTGGTGATATCGGCCCCCACAAAGGCGGAAATGCAGCGGGGGAGATAGACTTTCGCCTTTTTGCAGCCAAGTCCCAGATCTTCTCCGGATGTCCATATGCCGAACAGCTCGTCCGCCTCAAAGGGGGCATGGGACAGGCATTCGGCATTCCTGCCCGAGAGAAAATACAACATCGCGGTGTTGCCTGTAATTACCACGGTCTCAATCTCTTCCATCCGTTCCCCGGCGCGTTCTGTCAGGGATTCCAGAAGCTGCGAGACGGCGCCTCTTACTAGGTCCGCAAGTTTTTGGGCCTGGCCTTCCAGAGAGGCGTCGATCCGGCTGATCACATCCGCGCCCAATACGGATTGGGGATTCCATGCCCCCTTGGTTCCGACCGGAAGTCCCTCCCGATGCAGAGAAGCCGCGACGGTGGTGGTTCCGATGTCCACCGCGGCCCCAAGGCGGCGGTAGAGCCGGGAAGCAGAGTTTGTTCCGGGGTGAGTGAAAGCGGCTTGTCCGGTGTCAGCATTGCTGTCCGCGCTGAGGCAGATGGTTTCGTCGCCGTCGTTCCGGTTCCGGAGCGCCCGGATACTGCCCTCCGGTACGGTCTCCAAAAAGCAGGCCAGGCGTATGCCCTGCTTTATCCGTTCTTCTCCCAGAAGGCGCGTCTCTGTATCTGAGGGCGCCGGGAAAGGGCCTTCGGCGTAGACCATGCACTTTCCGCAGGCGTGTCTGCCGCCGCAGGGCATATCCACGCCGTGACTGCCGCTTAGAAGTCCGCTCACTTTCATGCCGGGCTCCACGGAAATTACTTCTCCGTTTATAAAAAAACGAATTTTTGGTTCTTCTCTATTCATATTTATACCCCTCTGCGTGCTTCGGTTTGCATGCTAATGTATGCTGCGCATACCAAAGCATGCTATGCATACCAAGGTATGCATAGCATACATTTCAATAGTTGCCCTTTGATGACAGGCTGCCGGGCCTGGCATTGAAAGTTTACATTCAAATTTCCCCCTGCGCCTTTTCATTCATTTCGTAAAAGTCTTTCACTGCACCGAAGAATGCGCGGACATTTTCCCATCTGGACATGGGCGGGATGTCGCAGCCGGAGGAAATGACGAAATTATCATATCTGCAGCATCTCTCCATCAGCGCAAGGGTCTCCTTCCGGATGGACTCCGGCGTGCCGTTTCTGAACTGCCCCGCGGGATCGATATTTCCCATCACAAGCTTATCCTTGGGCATCTTTTGGAGCATTTCCTCCATATCCACCGCGTTGCCGAAATGGAAGGCGGCAGCTCCAGTGGCGGCGATGGAAGCCGTCATCATCGCCGTGGCGTTGCCGCAGTTGTGGTATATGACCGCAAATGAATCGTCCTGCACTGATTCCACGATCTCACGGGTATAAGGCTCGGAAAATTCCTCTTCCAGGGTGGGAGAGAGCACTCCTGCCAGCGGCTCTGCGATGACGACACCGTTGGCACCGCACTCTTTGTAAGCCTTGCAGTAGTCAATTAAAAACCGTGTGGCCTTTCTTAACACTGTGTGAACCATATCCGGCTCTTCGTAGCACAGAATCATGATTTCCGTTACATCCATCAGGCGTCCCGCCAGAGAGTAGGGGCCGATGACGCCGGCAAATACCGGACGGTCCGTAATCTCCTCCGCGGCCTGTCTGATGGCGTCGAGATAGATCCCGGTGCGCCCGCTTCCCACCGGCGGAACGATAAGGGCCTCGGCTTCTTCCTCTGTAGACACCTCGCTTTGGACTACGGTAGGTACTTCATCCTCGGAAAAACGGATCTTCGCGCCGAAGCATTCCGCTTCCACGGACAGGTCCATCAGGCTGACGGAGGCTGCGCTGTCCGTTTGCTGCGCCACAAGCTTCATGCCCCTGGCCTGGAGGCCAGCATCGCCGATCAGGTCTTTTACACTGATTCCCATTAACTGGACTGCGGGAAAGGACAGAATGGGGAACGCCTTTTTCACGGGCGCAGCCTGCCATTCTTTCAGCCACTTTTTCATATCTCTTTTCATTATTTATCTCATTTCTGCACAGCTTTTTGTGTATGGAAGAGTTTGCGGATGCCGTGCAGACGCAAACTCCGCCTCTTGCACGCTGCTTCAAAACAGCGCCGCCCCGAAATAAGTCACCGTATTTTCACCGTTGATATAGCGCATACCGCACTGTGCGGCCAGTTTGGACACATTGATGCCGTAGGATTCCAGCGAGGCCAATGCCTTGTGGGGGAAACGGCAGGGTTCGCCTGTTTTTTTCCCGCATACCGGGCATAGCCGGCAGCCGCCGGCGCCCAGATGAAGGGCCTTTTGACCGTATTTGCCAAACAGAGCCCGGACATTCTGCACCAGGTCGTTGTGGAACTGTCCGGC
>CAJTSY010000093.1:0-10836 GCA_910578995.1 uncultured Acetatifactor sp. | reverse complement strand
CCCATTTTACGCTGTTGCGCGGCAGAACGCTACGGCGGTATCGGCAGCGCTGGCCGCATCCGGGGTGTATTTATCCGCGCCGATCTGCCGGCAGAAGGTTTCCGTTACAGGCGCACCGCCGATCATGATCTTCACCTTATCGCGGATACCTGCCTTTTCCGCTTCTTTTACCACCGCCTCCATCACCGGCATGGTAGTGGTCAGCAGTGCGGAACAGCAGATGATCTGGCAGTTCTGGTCAATTGCGGTTTTTACATAGGTTTCCGGATCCACATCTGTTCCCAGGTCCACAACCTCCAGTCCCTTGCCCTCCATCATCATCTTTACCAGGTTTTTACCGATGTCATGGAGATCGCCTTTTACCGTGCCGATGCACACCTTGCCTATGGCTTCCACGCCGCCTTCGGCAAGGAGGGGCTTTAAAAGGCCGGAGCCCATGTTCATGGCCCGTGCGGCAACCAGGACTTCCGGCACGAAGACCTCGTTCTTTTTGAATTTTTCTCCCACCACATCCATTCCTGCTAACAGCCCCTGCTCCAGAATTTCCTGTGCGGGGATGCCCTCATCGATTGCCTGCTGAACCAGTTCTTTTACAATCTTTGCCTTTCCTCTCTGTAGATTCTCGGAAATATCGTTTAAAATGCTCATGTTTTTCCTCCGGGTTAATAATTTCTTTACTTTTTTCTATATACAGTCAGAACTTTCTGCCAGGAGTCCCGTGACGGTGCCGGAGCAGCCAGTGCACTTCTCTCTCAGGACGGGGACTCCGTATAATCCCTGCAGGCCTCAATGTAAGCCCGGATGTTTTCCCAGGGCACTTCCGGCTCCAGGAGATGGGTGGGAGAGACTAAAAGCCCGCCCTTTTTGCCTGCGATGTCCAGGTTTTTAAATACTTCTGCCCGGACTTCTTCCGGAGTTCCGAAGGGCATAGTGGTCTGGGTTCCTATGGTTCCGTGGAAGGAAATCCTGTCGCCGTACTTGGCATGGATTTCTGCGAAGTCCATACATTCCGGCTGCACGGGGTTCAGCACGTCGATGCCAACCTCGATCAGGTCCTCGATAAAAGGCTCCACGAAGCCGCAGGAGTGGTAGAAAATAATCACATCCGGGTTGATCGCCCTGGCCGCGTCCACCACCCTTTTCAGGCGGGGCTTGAGCCATGTCCGGTAGAGTTCCTTGCTCATCATGATGGTGTGCTGCATTCCGATGTCGTCTCCGAAATAAAGTACTTCCACACCTGTTTTTACGAAATATTCCGCCCGATGAATAGCCAGTTCCGTCACTTTGTTCAATACGAATTCCGCCATTTCATCTTCGGACATCATGTCCATCATCAGTACTTCCATGCCCCGCATGTACCAGGCGGTTTCCCAGATGGTGCACTGCATGCTGCCGCAGATTACCCTGTCCTGGGCTTTCAGGGCATTGTTGCGGGCAAGCTGTCTGGCCACATCCTCCTCATCCCAGACAAATTCCGGGAAGGGATAGGCTTCCAGTTCCTCAAGGGTCTCCATTTTTTCCAGAGGATGGAGCATATGGGTCATGTGCATGGCCGCGGCGCTGCCGGGTTCGTTTGCCACGCCGTAGATGTCGATGGTGGTTCCCTCTTTCAGGGTACCGTAATATTTGCGGAATTTCTCCGTGTCGCTGTCTTTCACCGGAATTCCGGCTGCATAGGCTATGGGGCAGGGCGTAAATCCGATCTCCCGGTACAGATCCTCTACCTTCCGGCCGCATGTCTCCTGCAGATACGGACAAAAGTCGTACAGCACGGGAATCCGTTCATATCCCGTTCTTTTGATCAGTGAAAAAAGTTTTCGCGTTCTGTCATGTTTCCTCTCTTTCCGCTGTCCGGCGCCGTTTTCTCCGCTGCGGCTGCCTTTGTCTACAGCAGTTTTTATTCCGGTGTTTTTCACTCCGGTTAGCAGCTTTTATTCGGTTGTTGTTCACGGCTTCGCCGTTCACAGCAGCTTTTATTCTGTTTTATGTCTGTTTTGGCTTTAGAACAGGGTTGTATTCTTTTGTACTTTTATGATATACTCAAAATGCCAGAAGCGGAATGGCTGTTATGGGAATTCTTGTATGTCAAATTTGGGATTTGAAAAAATGGGATGTAGAATCATGGGATGCGGAAAATGAGATGCGGAAAATGGGATAGAGAATAGTGGGATGCAGAAAAATGAGATGCAGAATAATGGGATGTGGGAAAATGAGATGCGGAATAATGGGATGTAGAAAAATGGGATAAGGAACAGTGGGATGTAGAAAAATGGGATAAGGAACAGTGGGATGTAGAATATGAGATATGGAATAGAGAAATATAGAATAAGGGGACAGGGAATATGAGACGGGAGGAAGACATGGCACAATATAAGACAAGAGTAGCGTACAGAACCGTTGGACCCAACAAGACTGCCGGAAACCTTTCCTGCGGTTTTCTCTATAAACCGGACGACAGGGGAAGCAACCGGGATATTACATTTGAATATTACGGAGGACTGCTCCTTTTGGACGGGGAGGGGGAGTATTTTGACCGAAGCCATGCCTGTGTGAAGCTTTCCCGGGGTTCCTTTGTCCAGAGACTTCCGGGCGTAAAGCATTCCACGGTTGTGAAGCCGGACGGGAAATGGTTGGAATTTTTTGTCTGCATCAGCGCGGAGAGCTACCACAATCTGCTGTCCATAGGGTTATTGTCCGACAGGCCGGTGCTGAACTGTGAGGAAGCCGCGGTGGAGGAAATCCTGCCTGCCGCCCGGAGCCTTCTGTCTGCCATGCAGTGTGCCGACGAACACGGCCTGATCCGCCTGTACTTTGAGGCGCAGCAGCTTTTGTGCACCATCACTTCCCGCTGTTTCCATTCCCGGGAGGAGGACGACTGCATCCGTTTTGCCTGCCGTCTGATGGAACGCTATTCCGGGCGGATCACCGGGCAGGAGATTGCCGCGCAGATGAATATGGGCTATGAGGCGCTCCGGAAGCGGTTCAGGTCATATACCGGAGTCTCCATTGGCCAGTATGCCATCCGCGTCCGGGTTAACCGGGCCAAGGCGCTGCTTCTGCGTTCAGACCTTCCGTTGGAGAAGCTTGCCGTCCAACTGGGATATCCGGACTGTTTCTCCTTCTGCAAGCAGTTTAAGCAGCATACGGGAGTCTCGCCCTCCGGGTTCCGGAAGATGAATTAAGGTGCGGCTGACGGGGCAGATGGTAATTCATTGATGACCGGGGCATCCACGGTTTCGGTTCTGCCCTGGGCAACAATAAACTGAATTTAAATGGAAAAACAGTGTGGTGCACTGAAATCCGAAGGCCCGGAACCAGAAATATCGGAATCCGAAGGCCAAGAACCGGAAATATCGGAATCTCAAGGCCCGGAACCGAAAATATCGGAAGTTTTGGGGTTCCAGGAAGTGGTTTTTACCAGGCGGTCCGTTATTTCATTTGTGCTGATCGGCGCATGCTTATATTACAGTCGTAATAGAAGTATTATAAAGGATGCGGGGGTGATTGTCAGTGCAGACCGCAGGGAAAACCGATTCCGCCGTAAATTCAGAAACCGTATAATCGCCGTATTTTGGCATATGCTATGTAAATCAAC
The DNA here is from genome assembly GCA_910578995.1 of uncultured Acetatifactor sp. GTDB lineage: Bacteria > Bacillota > Clostridia > Lachnospirales > Lachnospiraceae > Acetatifactor. Next base: position 7,241 of record CAJTSY010000093.1, on the reverse strand, counting down.
TCTGTTCTGCGGAATCGTTGTCCGGCAGGACAGGGACATGGCGGAGGTGGAAAATGCAGTCGGTCTGGAGTGAAGATACACAAATCAGGAGACGGGAGCCCCTGGCGGGGGACATGGAGGCGGAGGCTGTTGTCATCGGGGCAGGGCTTGCGGGGATTCTGACGGCTTATTACCTGAAGCAGGCAGGTATCCGGGCGGTGGTTCTGGAGGCGGACAGGATTGGCAGCGGGCAGACGAAGAATACCACGGCCAAAATCACTTCTCAGCACAATCTGATTTATGACAGGCTGATCCGGACCTTTGGCCGCCCCATGGCGGAGCATTACGCCATGGCAAATGAGGCTGCCATAGGGGAATATGAAAGGCTGATTGTGGAAAAAGGGATTGCATGTGATTTTGCCAGGTGCCCGGCATATCTCTATTCCCGGACCGGGACAGAGCTGCTGAAACGGGAGGCGGAGGCCGCGCAGTCTCTGGGTATAAAGGCATCCTTCGAAACAGAATGCGAGCTTCCCCTGACGGTTGCAGGTGTGACAGGGTTCGAGAACCAGGCAAGGTTCCACCCGCTGAAATTCCTGGCGAACTTGGCGGAGGAAGTGGAAGTCTACGAGCAGACGAAGGTGCTGAAGGTTGAGGGCAGAAGGGTGGAGACCGCCCGGGGAATGGTGACGGCGGAGCATATCGTGTTCGCCGCCCATTACCCTTTTATCAATGTGCCGGGGTACTATTTTGCCAGGATGCACCAGGAGCGGAGCTACGTGGCGGCCCTGGAGGGCGCGGAGAGGCTGCGGGGAATGTACCTGGGGATTGACCGGGACGGCCTTTCCTTTCGGACATGCGGAGAACTTGTACTTCTGGGAGGTGGAAGCCACCGGACGGGGGTGAACCGGGAAGGGAGGAACAGGGAATTGGATCCGTTAAGCAGAGGGTACAATGAATCGAACGCGGGAGACAGGAGTGGAACAGAGACGGACTGTGAGGGCAGGTGTTACACAGGGATGAACCTGGAAAGCAGGACAGGCGCCGGATGTAACTATGAGATGCTGCGCAGCAGAGCCCGGGAGCTCTATTCCGGATGCCGGGAGGTGTCCCACTGGTCAGCCCAGGACTGCATGACACTGGACGGTGTGCCTTACGTCGGAAGGTTTTCCAGGCGAAAGCCATTCTGGTACGTGGCCACGGGCTTTGGAAAATGGGGTATGACCTCCGCCATGGTCAGCGCCCGCATCCTGACAGCCCTGATCAGCGGACAGGACTGTCCGGAAGGGGATATTTTCTCTCCGGAGAGGCATTTTACGGCACAGGCAGCGAAAAACCTGGCGGTGCATGGCGCATATACGGTGAAAGGCCTGGCAAAGCATCTTCTGCCCTCCGGAAACAGCAGGATAGTCCCGAACTGCCCCCACATGGGCTGCAGACTGGAGTGGAATCCGGAGGAGGAAAGCTATGACTGTCCCTGCCACGGATCCCGGTTCGACAGGGAAGGGCGCCTGCTTGACGGTCCGGCTCAGACGGACTGCAGGAGGCGGGAGAGGCCCTGAAATTATTACTTTTTTTTGAAAACAGCATGTACATATGCTGAAGGATGCTGTATAGTAGAAGTATGACAGTACAGCAGAATAATCAAAGGAGGTATTTCAAATGGACATGAGAAAATGGTTCAAGGAAGCACAGTACGGCATGATGGTGCACTGGGGGCTTTATTCCCTGCTTGGGGGCGAATGGGATGGAAAAAAGAGCAGCAATTATGCCGAGTGGATCCAGACCAACCAGCGTATTCCCAGGGCGGAGTATGACAAGCTGGCGCAGGCGTTCAATCCGGTTTATTTCGACGCGGACAAGTGGATCCGTTTCGCGAAAGAATGCGGGATGAAGTATTTCGTCATCACCAGCAAGCACCACGAGGGCTTTGCGCTGTTTCATTCCAAGGTGGACAAGTTCAATGTGGTGGATGCCACGCCCTTTGGACGGGATGTGGTGGGCGAGCTGTCCGAAGCCTGTTATAAGCACGGGCTGAAATTCGGCCTGTATTATTCCCAGGATCTGGACTGGCATGAGGAGCACGGCGGCGGATACCTGTCAGGGCATATTCCCTGTGCGGGGCAGGCCTGGTGCAACGACTGGGATTTCCCGGACAATGACAGGAAGAATTTCGACATCTGTTTTGAGAACAAGATCAAGCCCCAGGTGAAGGAGATCCTCACGGGCTACGGCGACCTGTGCCTGATCTGGTTCGACGTCCCCATGACCATCAAGGACTCCCAGAGCCGTGAGCTGTACGAGCTGGTAAAGAAATATCAGCCGGACTGCCTGATCAACTCACGCCTGGGCAACGGAGCCTATGACTATGTTTCTTTGGGGGACAATGAGATTCCGGATTCCATGCCGGAAAACCAGGAATTTGACCCTTCCAGGCTCAACGACTGCGATGGCTTCAAGCCCTCTCCCTATGGGCTCTATGAGACGGCGGCCACTATGAACAACAGCTGGGGGTACTGCGCATGGGACCACAACTGGAAGGATGCGAAGAGGGTTCTGGAGATCAAGAAGAAGCTGAACGGCATGGGCATCAATTATCTGCTCAATGTGGGCCCTGACCACCTGGGCAGGATTCCGGGTCCCAGCCAGGCTATTCTGCGGGAGGTTGCCAGGGGGCTGTAAAAAAGGAAATGATTGAAATTTTAAGCTTTCTTCTCCTGTAATTCATAAAATCTTAAGGTGCATTTTTCCGGAAGTGTGATATACTCAATCTGTAATGTATACTCACAGCCAAAAACATTAGCCAATCTTGTGTATAACGATTGAGCGCTGCTGCAACGTTGAACAGGAAAAAGGCATATGAATGTGCTCACGAGTATAACAAGGCCTGCAGGGATCGGTTATCAGAGCCTGCACAGGATTCCGGCCCGGGAAGGGGCAGGGGGGTGCGGGGAGGAGGGCAGGCCGGAAAAGGAGTATAAAAAAATGGGCTTTAAGAAGAAAAGTGTACTTATGCGGCGTATCCTGGCACTGGGCCTGGCCGGTGCCATGGTGTTCGCCCTGGCAGCCTGCGGCAGTGAACCGGAGGGTACCACGGAGAAGAAGGAGTGGGCGTGGGTGCCGGAGTTTGTTACCATCGATGAGGAAAACTTTTCCTACTACGATGTGCAGTTGGTGGGGGACGGGCTCTCTTATTTGTCCTATGACTATGATGAGGCTGCGGAGAAAGCCACCCAGAGCATGTGCAGGTATTCCCTGGCGGATGGCACTGTGACTAAGACGCCGCTGTCTTATGAAGCGGAAGGAAACTGGAACCTGAACCGCGTAATCTATGGGGCGGACGGCAGCATGTACGGGGTATCCACTGTCTACAATGAGGACTACACCGAGTCCCAAAACTATCTGTGCAAGTTTGATGCCCAGGGAAACCAGGTGCTTGCGGAGGACATAAGCGAACAGATGGGGGATGGTTATGTGGATTCCCTGGCCCTGGACGGGGAGGGGCGGATTTACGTGTCGTCTGATGCCAAGGTTCTGCTGTTTGACCAGGAGGGCAGGAGTCAGGGCGCAGTGTCCCTGGATGCCGGCGGGAACGGATGGATCCGCTCCATGGGCACAGGCAGGGACGGCAAAGTTTATGTGTGCTATTACAACAATGACGGCTATGAACTGGCGGATATTGATTTCGAGGGAAAGAAGACAGGCGGAACCTATCAGAATTTCCCCAGCGGAAACAGCAACAGCCTGGTGCCCGGCATTGAAAAGGACTTTCTGGTGCAGGACGGCAGCAGGATGTTGGAGTACGATCTTAAGTCCCAGACTGCCACGGAGCTGTTCACCTGGTTGGACAGCGACATCAACGGCAATTACGTTCAGAATTTCGGCGTGCTGGAGGACGGACGTATCCTTGCTGTGGTCATGGACTGGGATACCAATGACAACGGGATCGCGCTGCTGACAAAGAAAAAGGCCAGCGAGGTGCCCCAGAAGGAGACCATTCTCATCGGAACCCTGTACGACAGTTCGGACATCCAGTCCGAGGCGGTGAAGTTTAATAAATCCAGTGACAAATACCATATCAGCATCCGCAGCTACCTGGATTTCAACAGTTGGAACGGCGACGACTACGAGGCCTACATGGCGGACGGCATAAACCGGATGAACAATGACATCACTTCCAGCAACTGTCCCGATATCCTTGACCTGGGCAGCCTGAACATCAAGCAGCTGGCGGCCAAGGGCGTCTTCGAGGATTTGAACAGCTATCTGGACAAGAGCGAGAAGCTGGACCGCTCCGATTTTATGGAGAATATCCTGGAGGCTTATACCATAGGGGGAACTTTGGTCTGCATCCCCTACAGTTTCCAGATGCAGACGGTGGTTGGCAAGGCCTCTGAGGTAGGCAGCGAGATGGGATGGAATGTGGAGGAGCTTATCGCCTATGCGGATGCCAACCCGGACGCACAGCTTTTTGACAATGTGACCAAGCAGCAGATCATGACATACCTGATGGTGTACAATGCGGATTCCTTCGTGGACTGGACTACCGGGGAATGCAGATTTGACACTGATGAGTTTAAAAATATTCTGAATTTCGTCAACCGCTTCCCGGACGAGGTAAACTGGGAGGAGGGAGATCTGTCCACGCCTAACAGGATTCAGCGCGGGGAGGTGCTTCTTTACGAGGCGAATATCTACGATTTTGACCAGATACAGGTGTGCAACGAGATTTTTCAGGGGGATGCCTCCTATATCGGCTATCCTACCATGGACGGCAGTGCCGGATGCATGCTTGCAGCCAGCCAGACCTATGCCATCACCTCCAAGGCAAAGCATAAGGAAGGGGCGTGGGAGTTCCTTGAGGGTTTCCTGGCAAAGGAGGAGAATCCGGACAGGGGCCACAGCTATTTCGGATTTCCCACAATGAAGAGCAAGCTCAATGCCATGGCGGAGGAAGCCGTCAAGGTGGAGTACTTTACGGATGAGAACGGGGAGGTCATGTTGGACGAAAACGGGGAGGCCATTGTGATGGGGGCAGGCGGCGGTTTTTCCTACAGCGACGGCTGGAGCTATGATTACCGCATTCCTACCCAGGAGGAGGTGGATTTGACCATGTCCCTGATGGAGGCCGCCAGGCCTGTGACTTATTCCCAGGGGGATGAGGTTCTCAATATCATCAACGAGGAGGCTGCCGGCTTCTTCACAGGACAGAAGAGCGTGGACGAGGTGGCTTCGGTTATCCAGAGCCGCATCAAGATATATGTGGGTGAAAATAAATAGCCCTTGCGGGAGTGTTTTCCGGAGGAATCAGGCGGAGACTATAGGGGGAGTCCGGTTAACGGGACTCCCCCTGCTTTTGCGCATAGGCCCGCATAGCTTATGTTTTTCGGGTTACAGTCTGGTAATCTGTGTCCCGGCGTCGTAGGTATGGGGCTCTTTTGTGACGGCCCTGTGCCCGAAGGCGATGGCAATCTTATATTCATAGGAAGGGGGCAGTTTCAGGGCTTCGGAAAAGTATGCCTTCTTCTCGCCCGAAATGGCGTCTAAGATACAGCCGATGATCAGATTTCCCAGACCCAGCGACTCTGCCGCCAGGGCCATGTTCTCCACCGCGATGCCGGCATCCAGGGTACCCCATTTAAATGTGGAGTCCGCACTGATGATAACTACAACAGGCGCTTCGTAATAAAAATTGTGGGGCGGCGACGCAATGTCCCGCAGCCGGTTCTTTTCATCTTCCAGTTCCTGCAGGACGGGATGTTCCCCGGGTACTACGGTGAAGTGGATTTCTTGTCTGTTGGCCGCAGTGGGGGCCTGCAGGCCCGCCTGGAGCAGGGTGTCCAGTTCTTCCTCTGTAAGCGGCTCCGGCGTGTATCCCCTGGTGGAGCTCCGCTCCCTGATGGTTTCGGTTACTTTGTTCATGTTTTGCCTCCTGTGGATGATTTCTGCATCTGCTTCCGACAAGATCCATTATACAACGGAGCCGGGGACAGAACAAGGGGATTCCGGCTGTCTTCCTTCGGATTTTTCAATCGGTTTTAAACCGATTTTCTCATCGGCTATAATTTTTTCGGTTTGCATCTTTTTAAGTATTCTTTCAGGATGAGGTTTATGAACTGGGAAAATGACCTGTCATCTTCTTCGGCATGTTTCCGGATTTCATCGATTACATCCGCATCAAGGGTAATACTTACTTTTGTCTTTAGTGGTTTCATTGCCTACTCCTTTTTTAATACTATAGCATTTTGTGCGATTCCATATTGAATTATCGCATAAAGTAGTATAAAGTAAGATGATAAAGGGAAATTGGAGTAACGGCATTTCCAGGAAATTCAGGGAGCCAGGGAAGAAGGGGAATTATGAAAAAGAAGATATGTTTTGGGCTTATTTTATTTGCGCTTGTGGCAGCCTTTTTGGCAGGGACTGACTATTATAATTATAGACAGGCAATGGACGGGGTACAAATTGTACATTATATTGCAGGCAGCGGATCCGGATATTCCGCTGTTTACCTGACGGCCATAGTCCCGGCCGGAGTATACCGCGAGGGCCGGACTGTAGCGGCTGTCAGAAGATACGTTATCTCCAGGGTAGGGGAGATTCCGGATACCATACAGATCGTCCTGTATGAAAGCATGGATAAACTAAAAGGCGGGGAAAGTTATTTTAAGGCGGTAATCCGCCGGGAATGCAAACCGGCAGCTTTGTATAGTTTTACCGATTTTTTATTAAAATATTTCTGAAATTATCTGTTTAAGGCGTTTCGGCATTTCCTGCAGTTCTTTTTGATCGAACGGCCATTGTAAAGATTCCTTTTATCGGGCCGGAAATTCAGCGGATTCAGTTATTTTCAACAATTGTATAAAATTACCAGTGTCAAAATCATATTTAAATGCAATCTTTTACTTGACTATAATCATTTTAGTGACTATAATTAACAGATATATGACGGTTAAGCGGAAATAGTTACTGTTCACGGTTTCGCCGTTCACGGCCACCGGAAATATACCTGAAAACGTACGGAAGCCCATGTTATGTCCGCAGGAAAAAATCCTGGAATCCGGAGAATTTCTGAATCAGGAAAAGCCCGGGACATGGGAAGGCAGAACAGGCCCGCACCCGGAAGGAGGACAGCCTGCATATGGAAAGAACAGATAAAAAACAGGGAAACGGAAATAATAACCGCGGATGGAAAACAGCCTGCGGTCTGTTCCTTGCGGGGGCCCTGGTGTGTACGGCAGTGGCCTGCGCGGGGAAGGAAA
>CAJTSY010000092.1 GCA_910578995.1 uncultured Acetatifactor sp. | reverse complement strand
TATGCTTTGCCATGCTGTCGCCCACGATGTTCTGCTTTGCCGCGGCAATGATTTCACTTGAGGAAGCGGATGAAAAGACGGCAGCCTATCTGTTCGTTACGCCTCTGGGGAAGACGGGTTACCTGGCCGCGCGGTTTGGCCTCCCTGCTGCAGCCGCCTTTCTTGTAAGCGTTTTTCTGCTGCCTGTTTTTAAGCTGACGGCGCTTTCGCCCATTGCCGTCCTGCTGTCCGGGGCAGGCGGAACCCTCCAGGGATTGATTGTCGCGTTGCTGATTCTGGCAGTTTCGTCAAACAAGCTGGAGGGCATGGCGGTGGCAAAGCTGTCCTCCCTGATGCTCTGCGGCGCGGCGGTTCCGTTTTTTCTGGGAAATAATATGCAGTATGTGTTCTGTCTGCTGCCTTCCTTCTGGATGGGGAAAGCAGCCTGTGGGAACAGGGGGATTTACATGCTTCCTGCATTTGCTCTATCGGCCCTGTGGATCTGCTTTTTGTTAAAGCGGTATCTGCGTAAATTGTAATGCTTTTCAGCTCCATACTGTATGCCGGAATGCCGGTAAAAACGGGAAAGCGTAAATATGCTACAAAGAACGGGAAATTAGTATAGCATGCCCTCAGATCTTATGTTATGCTTTATGAATAGTGCGCTTAGAATACAGAGAAAGGATAACGGAAGAATGAAGGATTTATGGAAAAATGCCCAATGGATCTTTGCTGATGTGAAGGGAGAAGTGAAAGACAGATATTTTGAATACACACAGACCTTTGAGGCCGAAGCGGGGGCGGAAATAGATCTCTATATAAGCGTCTATTCCCAATATGCCCTGTACATAAACGGCCGATTCGCGGATTGCGGGCAGTATGATGATTACGAGGACATGAAATTCTATGACAGGATTCCTATCTCAGATTTTGTAAATCCGGGCTTGAATAAAATACAAATATTTCAATATGTCTGCGGGGTTGATTTCTTCACAAGGCGCAGACAGATACCGGGAATTCTGTTTACAATCAGAGACAGGGAGAAGGAGATCTGCGCCAGTCACGCGGAATGCTTATCCAGGGAGGATCTGCGCTTTTGCGGAAAGGAAGAGTATCTGACATCGCAGCTGGGATTCAATTTTGAATATGATGCAAATGTCTCTTTGCCGGAATATGCCGCCAGCGTCGAGGTGAGCAAAACAAAAGAGCTGCAGATGAGGCCCGTAAAGAAACTTTCCATTGCCAAAGAGACGAAAAGCAGGCTCGCGGCACAGGGAATATTTCGGGAATGGGACCAGGAGCTGCCCAAGGCACAGCGCTGCCAGAGGGCTTTCTTTTCTGCGATGAGGAGACAGGAACTGGCTGGAAACGGAACCGGAAATGCACATATGGATAGGGAAGCGGCGCAGGCTAAAGGGGCGGGCGCAAGGGAGAATTGCGGGAAGTATGGCATTGATACCGGGATTGCATGGCAGCTTCCTCAGGGGTACGGAGGCGACGGCGTTTATTTTATTTTTGATATGGGCGGGGAAAAGTCCGGATTTCTGGATTTTTCCATTACGGTGCCGGAGAAATGCGAGGTTTTGATTTCCATAGGGGAACACCTTCAGGATCTGCGGGTGCGGAGCGCGGTGGGGGAGAGGAGCTTCACATTCCGCTATTATGCAAAGGAAGGGAAAAACGACTTTTTTTATCCGTTTCAGCATTTCGGCCTGCGCTATCTCCAGCTTCTGGTTTACAGCCGGGAGGGATATGTCGGGCATGCGGCGGTGAGGGAAGCCACTTATCCGCTCACTTATCAGAGAATTCCGGTAAGCGACAGTCTGCACAAAATGATCTGGCAGACAGCCAGGAGAACCCTTGCATTATGCATGCATGAGCACTATGAGGATTGCCCCTGGAGGGAGCAGTCGCAGTATGGCATGGACAGCAGGATACAGATGCTCTGCGGCTATTATGCCTTTGGGGAATATGATTTTCCGAAGGCGGGCCTGCGTCTGATGGCCCATTCGCTGCGGGAGGATGGGCTGTTGGAGCTTTGCGTGCCGGGGAGGGTTCCTGTCAATATTCCCAGCTTTACGGCTGTTTTTGTCCGCCAGGTGATGGAGTATATTCAATATTCCGGTGATACGGGATTTGCCCGGGAGATGCTCCCGGTTCTTTTGAAAATTATGGAAAATTTTGAAGGGAAAATGACGGAAAAAGGGCTGATACCGCAGCTTGAGGGACTGTGGAATTTCTACGAGTGGCAGGACGGGATAGACGGGAGGGAGAGGGGAGGCGGGATTGTATATGACAGCCTGCTGAACGCGTTTGTGTCAGACGCATTTGCCTGCTTTGCACAAATTGCAAAGACAGCGGGTTCTCCGCTGGCGGCAAGGTATGATGCGCTTCATGAGAACCTGAATAAGAAGCTCCACGAATGCTTTTTCAGGAAAGCTTACGGCGGATATGCTACTTATCTGGACGAGGCGAAGCCCGCGCATGATTTGACGCAGGCCATGCTTTTGTATGCGGGAGCCGTGCCGGAGGAATTGCAGGGCATGACTGCGGAGACGTTAAAATCCGGTAAACTGATACCCTGTTCCCTGAGCATGACCATCTTTGAATATGACGCCCTGATGGCACAGTCCGGGGATAATCTTGCTTATATTATAGAAAAGATCGAGAAAATCTGGGGCAGAATGCTTTGCAGTGAATCGGATACTTTCTGGGAGACGGCATTGGGAGCGGAGGATTTTGATTATGCCGGAAGTCTCTGCCATGGTTGGTCTGCGGTACCGATTTATATTTTCGGGAAATATGGAAGCGCTGCAGGGGAGAAGGCCTGCCAGTTTCCGGGAAGCTGACTTGAGGCAGGGGGGCATGTGCTGTAATGATAGGAAATATGCCGCATCGGATCCGGGGTACTGCTGCAATATACCGGGGTTACCGCCGCGGCAGGCAGAATGGAGTCCTGATAGACACAGAAGGAAGTCTGTCAGGGCTCCGTTTCGTTATCATACGCCGGAAGGCTCATTTGGGATGGGACGGAAATATGCTATAAAGGACGGAAATGTGCCGTTTCGGCTCCAGACTTCTGCTGCTATAATGTAACTATGGCAAGGGAGTACGGTACGGAGCGGTTCCTACGGCCCGGGAAGCGGAAGGGAAAAGTTATCCGGCGTTTTCCGTGGAACCCGTCAGGCCGGGGAAGGAGAGTATCATGGCAGGGAGAAAGAACGCAGCGGCGCAGGCGCTTCCGGCAGGGGGAAGGAAAACAGGCCTGCTGCATAATACCTGGAAAAACAGGACACTGGTCTTTATGGTAATGCCGGTGGTAATCCTGCTGATTCTATTTAACTATATTCCCATGTTTGGGCTGACGGTGGCCTTCAAGGATTTCAACTATGTGGACGGCATCCTGAAAAGCCCCTGGGTGGGCTGGAAGAATTTTAAATTTCTGTTTTCCATGAAGGATTTGTCCTGGAGAATGCTGCGGAATACGGTGGGATACTATTTGCTTTTTACGGCGGTGGGAACCGTGCTGAATGTGGCGCTTGCAGTGGCGTTGAACCGTTGCGGCAATGCATATTTTAAAAAGTATTCCCATGCGGTGATGATTTTGCCTACCTTTCTATCCTTTATCGCGGTGACCTATATCACGGACTGCTTCCTGAGCCATAATACCGGTATGCTGAACGCCCTGCTTGAGAGCCTGGGAAAGGAGAGGGTGCGTTGGTATGCGGAAGCAAAATACTGGCCATTTATCCTGACGCTTGTAAGTACATGGAAGGGGGTGGGATACGGGGCGGTTATGTATCTTTCCGCTTTGAGCGGGATCGATCAGGAGCTGTACGAGGCGGCGGATCTGGACGGAGCGAATGGGTGGCAGAAGGTGCGCTATATTGAGATTCCCATGCTGGTATCTATGATCTGCATCATCACATTGCTGGGGGTAGGCGGCATTATGACTTCGAACACCGGACTTTTTTACCAGGTGACGAAGGACTCCAGCCTGTTATATGAGACTACCCAGACCATAGACACCTATGTATTGAAGACTTTGGTGGGCGGTGTGACTGATTTCGGGCCAAGCACGGCGGTTACGCTGTTCCAGTCCGCAGTGGGCTGCGGGGTATGTCTTCTGGCAAACTGGGGCGTACGCAGGATATCGCCGGAGAACGCGCTGTTTTAGAGAAGGGATGAAGAGAATGAAGAAAAAGCATTTTTCATGGGGACAGTTTTTTCTGTATCTTGCGCTTAGCGGTTTTGCGTTGATTTGTCTGCTGCCCATGGTGTTGGTGGTGATTGCTTCCTTCAGCACGGATGCCAGTGTCTATGAGAAGGGATTCAGTTTCTTTCCCACAGGATGGACATTGGACGGTTATCGGTACATTGCAGGTTTTGCGGATCAGATTGTATGGGGTTATGGGGTTACTCTGTTTGAGACGATTGCGGGCTCGGTGTGGACGATCTTTCTATGCAGTATGTTCGGGTATGCGCTGAGCAGAAGGGATTTCCAATTACGCAGCGCATTGACGGTATTTCTGCTGATCACCATGCTGATCCGGGGAGGCGGTTTATCGGAATTTGTCATTAAGTCAAATGTTTATCATTTGCGGAATAATCTCCTGGTTCTGATCTTACCGGGGGTGTCGGCCTATACCTGCCTGGTCATGCGGACTTTTATCCGGGAAAACGTACCGGAATCCCTGATAGAATCGGCTAAAATAGACGGCGCGGGAGATTTCTATATCTATGGCCGGGTGGTATTGCCTCTGATCAAGCCGGTGCTGGCGGCGCTGGGGTTTATGGAGGCCATCGGGCACTGGAATCAGTGGCAGACCTCTTTCCTGTATATGTCGGAGCCGAAGCTTGCCACCCTGCAGCAGATCCTGATGAAGATAGAAAAGAGTATGGATTATCTGAAAAATAATATGCAGATGTCTGCGGAAATGACGAAAATGTGGAGCCAGATGCCGTCAACTGCTACAAGAATGGCGATTTTGGTGGTGGTCACCGGCCCGATTATCATCGTATATCCATATTTTCAGAAATACTTTATCAAAGGGATCACCATCGGGGCAGTGAAGGGTTGAGAGGGCCGGGAGAAATTGTTACGGAACTGGAAAACAGCAGAAAGCCGGGCCGGTGCCCAGAGGATTTACGGACGCATCTTTACGCGGCCGGAAATCCTCTGCCGTTACTGGTACCGGCCCGGCTTTCTGCGGAACTGGAATAGGAGAAAGAAAATGAAGAAAAAATGGTTGGCAGCGTTATTGGCAGCGGCGCTTACGGCGTCAGTGACCGCGGGATGCGGTAAAGATGCGGAGAAGGTGAACAATTCGGAGAGTGTTCCGGACAGCTGGAGCCAGGTCAGCAGCCAGGCGCCGGAAGAGACACAGGAAGAAACACGGGGCGAAGCGTCTTCCGCGCCGGAGGAGGGACAGGAAGGGGGTGGAGACAGCACATTGGATCCGGTGACCCTGCGGATATTTTTCCTGGAAGGGCCGGCAGGGGACGAGGAGAAGGTGGCAGAATACATTAATAACCTGCCCCAGGTGAAGGCGCTGAATGTAACGGTTGAGATCTGCAAGGAGTGGAATTGGGACAGAAGCCAGCTCCCGCTGCAGCTGGCAGGGGATGAGCAGATGGATATCGGCTATGACAACGGAGCCGAATTCCTGAACAGGGTAGACCAACAGGCCTATGCGGATATCTCCGGCTACCTGGCGGAGGATCCGGATTTCTATGGCTATATTCCGGAAGCTTTGTGGAAAGGCGCCAGTGTGGACGGTAAAATTTACGCCGTTCCCACCTACAAGGAGATCGGGGAACAATGGGGCGTGATGGCGGACAAAAAAGACCTGGAGGCCTGCGGCGTGGATGCGTCTTCCGTTACAAAGCTGGCTGATCTGGAGCCGCTCCTGAAGGGAATGACGGAGCAGGGCCTGGGGACGGTCTATATCCCCAGCTGGGCGGACTGGCTGAAGGTAGGGTTGTTTGATACCTATGACTTTACGCCGAACAACCTGGGTGTGATAAAGCGTTCAGAAGGCGAAAAAGTGGAAAATCTGTACCAGACCCAGGAATTTGCAGATCTTGTAAGGCTGATGTATGACTGGAACCAGAAAGGGTACATTCCGGATGAAATGCTGACGGAGCCGGTGGAATGGATCACCAATCAGGCAAATAACAATCACAATTACTGTGTCCGTTATACATGGTATTCACCCTGTGCAGAGTATCTGTACGCGCCGGATTATGATCTTGCCCCCATGCTGTTCGAGGATCCGGTGGTGTCCAATGATGCCGCAAGGGGTTCCGTATTCGGTATCTACCGGAAATGTGAGAATCCGGAGCGGGCCTATCAGTTCCTGAAGCTTTGGAATACGGATCCGGAGGTCAAGAATGCGTTCGTATACGGAATACCGGGAGAGCACTATAATCTGGTGGACGGCCAGGTCGAAATCATTAAGGAGGAGGGACAGCCCCGTAAATTTGAGGGAGTCAACTCCATGAGCGGTAATGTCATGATCAGTTATACCATGGTAAGCGAGCCGAAGAATAAATACGAGCTCTATGATGCATTTAACCAGAAAGCCGTACCGGCAGCCGATTTGGGAATGGTGTACGATTTAAGCCAGGTAAACGATAAGGTAACCAACTGCACCGCCGTGCTGGAGGAATATGCGAAGCCCCTGTTGCTTGGTTTTGTGGAGCCGGAAAGCGGTATTGCAAAGCTGAATGAAAAGCTTGCTGAGGCCGGGATAGAGGATGTTATCGCGCAGCTGCAGGCGCAGTTTGAGGCATTTCGTACAGAATAAGGGAATCGGGCAGAGTAAGGGATTTCAGAAGATAAGGATTTCGGCTGTAGCTTGAAGGGACGATTTATAGCGGCAGGATCATTGGGGCTGCTGTGCCGTTGAAATTGTATTCACCGGCATGGCAGCCTCAATGCATAAATGATGGAGGGAAAATGAAAGGAAGAGGAAAAAAGAAGGGTTATGGAAGACGGCTTATAGTACTTTTGGCAGTTTCGTTATGTATGGGCGCTGTTTTTCCGGGGACCGTATCCCATGCAGAAGACACGGAGCCGACGAATGTGGCATTGGGAAAAACGGTGACGCAGCAGTATAACGGCGGGACCGCAGGGGGAAGTGAAGGGTCTGCGGAGCCGTTAGTGGACGGAAGCAGGGACCGGTCGGCCTATTGGGACGGCGGAGATGCGCCGGCGTCTTTTACCATTGATCTGGGGCAGGAATATGTCATTCAAAAAATGGCAGCCTTATCACTGTAATCAGTTTCAGCCCGTTCTGCTCATAGTGAAGCCCGTATTCTTTGCCGAAGACGAACTGGATGCGCTGCGCAACATTGCGGATTCCTAAACCGCTGCTGTTGCGTTTCAGCTGGCAGCCGCCGTCCAGATATCGGTTCAAAAGGCCTGCATAATCCGTCCAGCCATACTCCGCTGAGATATCGTTTGTAAAAAGGATGGTAACCAGATCGGGCTCCGTCATTTGGGCCGTGAGGGTAAGGCAGTGGCCGCCGTCGGGCTGCGCATGGCCATACATGATGCAGTTTTCAACCAGCGGCTGAATGATAGCTTTCGGGACTCTTGTCCCGGAGGCAGCAGGGCTGATGTCACAGGTATAGCGCAGGCGGCCGTCATAGCGGAATTGCTGGATTTTAATATAATCGGCTGTCATCTGTACTTCCTCATGGAGCGTGACAAGCTGCTCCGGCGAGTTGATATGATAGCGGAGCAGGGCTGCCAGGCAGGCAAGAATATCCGTCAGCTCGCCCTCTCCCTTCATCAGGGCGGCACAGCCCACGGAATCCAGGGTATTGTAGAGAAAATGGGGATTGATCTGTGCCTGAAGCATCTGGTATTTCAATTGTTTTTGTTCTTCCGAATAATGGTATATCTGTTGAATGAGCTCCTGCTGTTTTTCAACCATTTCATTGAACACACGGTACAGCACGCCGATTTCGTCCCTGGAGCGGTAGGGCTCAATGGGGGAGAGCTGTGTCTGTTGTTCCATATGGGCACTCAATCTCCGGATAGGACGTGTGATGAAACGGGAATAAAAGCCCAGCAGCAGAATACCGATGATAAGGATGAAGAGCAGCAGCCACACCAGAAGCTGCAATTCCATGTGGATTCGGCGGGTGAAGGCACTTTCCGGGAGCAACAGGAAGAGGTGAATCCGGTCGGCAAGGCTGCTTTCCCATGTATGATAGGGTGTAGGGCTGTCGGCAGTGAGAAGGCGGATATCCTGATTTAAGAGAGAAGTATCTCTGGCATAAATAATGCGGTCCGCCTCATCTGTCAGAAACAGCAGGGAAGCGCCCTCTGCGAAATTACTGTCCAATTTGCCGGTAATCCAGGAGACATCGATGCCGATCAGGAAGGTTCCGATGGAATCGTGTTCCACAATGCTGTTTTTCAGGAAGTTGCCTTCCAGGGAACTGGCAATCCAGATGGTATCGGGGTTTGCCGGGTGCATGAACCAGAAGGAAGAACCGGCATTTTCCCGGGTTCGGAGAAACCAGGGACATTGGGTCAGGTTTGCCTCGCTGATGATTACCAGGGAAGAATTTACATAAGAGCCGGCGGACACAGATAGAAAGCCGTCTTCGGGAGAAGACAGAAAGGAAGTCATCGGATAAGTGTCATGGAGACACAGATAGGCCCGGTAACGGATATCCTGTCCGATAGCGGCCTTCAGCAGGGTATTAAATTTACTCTTGAGCGCATTGTAGGCACGGTATTGATCGAAGAAATCGCCCTCCGTATCTTCCAGGGCCGGAAGCTGGGCAGGGATTTCTGAAATCATCAGGTCGCTGATTGTGTCGGTGCGCCGGAAGAAGTCATCGATGTTTTTGGCATGATTCTGAATAATGGACTGGGTGGACAGTTCCAGGGATTCCGACACCAGCTTATAGGAGTTTCCGTAGATGATAATATTTTCAAACAGAAGGGAACTAAGCAGTATGGCTACGGAGATGAAAAAGAGTTTTTTACTTAATGTGACTATTTTCATGTGTATCCTTTCCTTCTGTCAGGAATCGCCTGGTTTCTGTGCTGTTCGGCCATGTATCTGCGGGTTTCTGTGCTGTTCGGCCATGTATCTGCGGGTTTCTGTGCTGTCCGGCCATGTATCTGCGGGTTTCTGTGCTGCCCGGCTGAGCATCTGCCTGGTTTCTGTGCTGTCCGGCCATGCATCTGCCCGGTCTGGCGACTCATTGTCCGGTCTGGCGCTGCCCGGTGCAGCTTTCGCGCCGCTGGTAGTCGGTGGGCGTGACGCCCAGCTGTTTTTTGAAACTTCGGCAGAAATAGTTTGTGCTGGAATATCCTGTACTCAGAGCAATCTCCGCAACAGAAAGACGCGTATTTATCAATAATCTGCAGGCATGGTTCAGCCGGGTGTGGGTGATATGCGCATTGATGGACACACCGGCGGCCTTTTTAAAGATTCTGCCCAGATAGTCATCTGAAAAGCCGAAGCTGTCCGCGATGGAAGAGACACTTAAGCCGGAATCTCCCAGATTTTTCAGGATATAAAGCTTGATTTCCTCTGCCAGGCGGCTGCCGAAGGAGTCCGGTGCGGACAGGGACTGCCTGGTAAGATAGAGTGTATAGCTTTCTGTCACATAATTGAGAATATCCATCTTACGGGTGAGGGCGGAGAGTTCAGACAGGCTTTCCTGCCGCCTGCTGAAGAGCCTTTCAGATGAATGATCCGCATCGGACACATCGAAGAGCAGGTTCAAAAGAAACATTGCATTCCTTTGGAGCAGGGTAAAATCATTCCAGGGGCCTGCGGAGAATTTCTCGAAAAAGCCGTCAAAATAGGAAGTGTTTCTACAGCGCAGCTGTGCCGTAAATTCTTCCTGAAAAGAAGGATCGCCGATCAGGCGGGCCATGAAGGAGCGGCTCTGGAGGGAGGAGGACAGATTTTTCAGGATTTCCGTAATCTGGTTAAGAGTCTGTGCGTTAATGGGTTTTAAAATGTATTCGGTGACGCCGTACCGAAGAGACTGACGGGCTGCGGTAAAACTCTCGTAAGCGCTGAGAAAGATGATGGAGGTATTGTCGGAGACGGCGCGTATTTTTTCGCAGAATTTCTCTCCTCCCATTTCAGGCATTTTCAGGTCCGTGATAATGACATCCGGCTTCTGCTCATGGAAGAGTTTCAGGCCCTCTAAACCGTCCGAGGCCTCCGCTGTGACGGTACAGCCGATTTCTGTCCAGGGAATCAGCTTGCGCAGGCATTTGCGGACATTGGCATCATCATCTACGATCATTACTTTTAACATAAATACTCCTTCGTTTTCCTGTCTTTTGATTCAGACGCTGAGAGACAAACCCATCGCTGGAGGCCTGACCGGATTAAAAACTTCATTATCGATGAACCTTACCGGGGCGCCTGTCCTCATTATATAGAAAAAAGAAGATATTTGTCAATTTTCCTGGGCGGAAAGGAAGAAAATGGACGGGAAAGTGCTATCGGGGTCGGAAATGTGCTATCGGGAGCGGGATAAAGCGGAGCGGAATATGTTGTCCGAAACGGAAGGAGGCGGGAATGTGGGTATCAGGACAAGGCGTAAATCTGCCGTGGGCGGGGCAAAATCGGAAATATGCTACGAAGCACGGAGAAGTGATATTTTGTTTTGGGAAAATGTCCGGTATACTTATTTCAGGCAGAGAACTGCGAGAGGGAAGAAAGCGGGAGAGAGGAATGGGATCAGGAGATTATACGCTCACGGAAGGAAACATTTGTCAGAGAAAATATGCAAGGGGCGGGGATTCCTTTGATGCAAAACAGGAAGCGGCAGATGAATATGTCAGCACGTATAACCTGGCAGAAGGGGATTATCTGGTGCTTGGAGAGGGGCGGATTACGGTCAACGGAGAAGAAGCGGAAAACGGCAG
Organism: uncultured Acetatifactor sp.; assembly: GCA_910578995.1. GTDB lineage: Bacteria > Bacillota > Clostridia > Lachnospirales > Lachnospiraceae > Acetatifactor. The sequence continues at coordinate 5,922 of CAJTSY010000092.1, read as the reverse complement.
TCTCCTTCGTAAACCGGGAGAGTATGTAATTACAGTGACAGGGGCGGGCGCTTATCGGAGACGGATCAGGCTCTGCCGGGAGGAACAGTATCACGCCGCATTTTCCGGTAAAAAGGATGTGATGCCCATAGCCGGATTCTATGGCCCATACCGGGCATTTGACGAAAAGCGCGGAAGGGCATATGATTATATCAGGGAAGATATCTATGAGAAAATACGGGATTTGGGCATAAATCTAATTCTGTTTAATGATAATGATTATACGACGAACGGTAAGGATATTACCGATGACCTGGCGTATGCTTCAAGATACGGCATCGGGGTATATATACATGATCAACGGCTGCAGGAAGCATCAGACCACAGGGAAAGAGCCGCATATTTATCGGAGTATGCCGGATACAGCGCATTTCGGGGGATTGCGCTAACCGATGAACCCTTTACCCCTTACTATGACGAGCGCCTTCGGAAGGAGGGCGGCGGTACCTGTTCTCATTATGAGGCAGATCCGAAGCGGAGAATGGAGTCTTATGAGAATCTTTCCGCATACCTCAACCGTTTCTGCAATCTCTGCGGCAATATTAACCTGCTTCCCATGATCGCCTATCTGGGAGGGGAAGATTATAGGGAGGACTATGACCGGTATCTGGAGGACTACATCCGCATCTGCCGGCCTAAAGTGTTGTCCTTTGACTATTATGTGTTTGCAGGAAATTATGCAAAGGAGCATGGCAGAGAGGGCTATTTTGCCAATATGGCCATAGTCCGGGAAAAGGCTCTGAAGTATGGGCTTGCGTTCTGGAACTTTATTCAGATCGGGGCCAATTCCAATGATGCCGCCGAAGATATGGCGCCTACGGAGAATACGGTGCCGAGCAGGGGGCAGCTGCTCTGGAATATCAATACTTCCCTGGCGTACGGGGCGAGGGGAATCGAGTATTTTACCCTGATTCAGCCATATTACTATGCCTACGAGGCCGGAGGCGGATATGATTACGGAAGAAACGGGCTTATCGGTGCCGACGGGACGGTAAATAAGTGGTTTGCGGATACAAAGTACGGAAATGCCCAGATCGCCGCAGTGGATGAGTTCCTTATGCACTGCCAAAGCAGGGAGATCCTGGCGGCAGGGGTAAATGCGCAGAAATGGACGGGGATTGAAAAGTCTTCCAGTGAGGAGGCGGGAATCGCCGGGCTTTCATGCGGTAACCTGGAGGAGGGCCTGATCGCAGGTGTATTCAGGTACGGAGGGCAGACGGCGGTCTATCTTGTAAATAACGACACGGAGAATCCGCAGTTTATAGCAGTCATCATGAAGAGACAGACATGTATCCGGGAGATAAGGATCGGACAGGATAACAGGAGGAGGACAGTAAATTATTGTAAAGAGTTGGAGCCGGGAGGAGCGGTTCTGCTCCTGTATGAGGCTTAAGGGAGAAGGAGGTTTTTGTGAATCAGGATACGGAATATAAGGTATCGGTTCCGGTTATGCTGCATGAACGTTTTAATAAAGAAGAGGTTCTGGAGGCATTACGGGCATGCGGCGCGGAGAGGATTTTTCTTGCGGTGGAGATTTTGTCTATCCATCCTGAGGAGAACAGGAGACTGGCGGATATGCTGCAGGAATATGTCCCCTATTTTCAGGGTCAGGGGTTTGAGGTTGGTATCTGGTTCTGGAGCTTTTGGAGGAGAGGCTTGGATACAGAGGAAGCCGGGAAATATCTCATGGTCAATGCAGAAGGGGAACGGAGGGTAAGCGCAGATGCCGGGGACGGCGAGGCCGGAAAAGTTTCCGGTTTCTGCTGTCCCGCCTGCGGGGAATTTGTCTCCCGCGTGAGGGATGATATCAGGAGATTTGCCGCCACGGGCGCGGACATTCTGCTGCTTGACGATGACTTTCGGTTTGGGTTTCATGACATTGGCATGGGCTGCTTTTGCAGGGAGCATATGGCGCTTTATGAGAGGAAACTGGGCAGGAAGGTAAGCCGGAGAGAACTGGTGGAGCGGATTTATGCAAGGTATCCTGACGGGGTGCGTAAAGCAGTGTTGGAGGTTTTGGGGGAGTCTCTGGAGCAGTTTGCCATGCAGGTGAGAGCGGCGGCAGATGAAGTGAATCCGCGGATACGCATCGGGCTTTGCAGCGTGATGTCCCTCTGGGATACGGACGGTACCGATTCCATAAAAATAGCGAAAATACTTGCCGGAGATACGAGGCCGCTGTTAAGGCTGACCGGAGCTCCGTACTGGGCGGCAACGAAGAGTTGGGGAAACCGTCTGCAGCATATCATAGAGCTGGAGCGGATGCAGGATGCCTGGTTTCAGGGAGGGCAGATGGAAATCATGACGGAAGGGGACGTGTATCCCAGACCCAGATATCGGGTGCCCGCCAGTTTTCTGGAAGGTTTTGACACTGCTCTGCGCGCCGGGGGCGTGGGGGATGGGATTTTAAAGTATATGCTGGATTATACCGCTTCTGTGGGGTATGAAACCGGGTATATGGAATGTCACAGAGCAAACAGGGAGTTGTATTCGGAGATAAAAAGACTTTTTTGCGGAAAGAGTGCTGCGGGCGTCAGGGTTTACGAGGCAATGAATAAATTCTGCGAATCGGAGCTTTCGGAAGTGAAAAATCCGCAGGAATATGTCCGGAATCAGTTTTTTTCCATTGCGGCAAGGATGCTGTCGGATAACACGGTCCCTACGGCTTACAGCGGAAATGAGGGCGCGGGCATCGTCTTCGGAGAAAATGCGCGCGGCCTGCCGCGGACGGCATTTGAAAACGGTTTGATCATGGATATCCGGGCGGCGCGGATCCTCCTGGAACAGGGAATCGACATTGGAATTGAAGAAATCGGAGGAAAATACGGGGCGGAAACACTGTTTTATCCGGCGGAGAATGAGTATGTAAGCAGCGGGTACCATGAGCCCGCGGCATACAGGCTTACCCTCAAAAAGGGGGCGGAAGTTGTCACATATGCTGTGGGAAGGCGGGAACGTTTTCCGGATGCGTATCTCTATCAAAACCAGGCGGGGCAGAGGTTTCTGGTATATGCCTTTGACGCGGCGCAGATTCATGAGGACAGATACCGTTCCTATAGTATGCAGAGGCAGCTGTATTCCGCGGCCGAGTGGCTGTCCGGCCGAGTGCTGCCTGCCAGATGCGGGGGGAATCCGGACCTGTATATCCTCTGTAAAAAGGATGGCAGCGGCATGAGCATAGGGCTGTGGAATTTCTGTCCGGATGCGGTCAGGGAGCCGGTTATCGAATTGGACGGGGCGTATGAAGAAAGCGAATTTGTAAATTGCCGGGGAGAGCTCATGGAAAATGCAGTAAGGCTTTCCACGCTGCAGCCCTATGGATTTGCCTTTGTCAGTCTGCGGAAGTAGGGGACAGGCCAGGCACCGAAGGGGTCATAGATGCAGGATTATGGTATTGGCAGGGAAATCCGTCCGTGTGAGTAACCAGGAAGATAATTTTCCTGGTTTCTGGCATAGACGAAAAATGCATCTGTGCCGGGATAAGGGAAAGGACTAAGCAATATGCGGATCATGAAAAAAATTGCTGCGAAAGCAAAGGATAACAGGACTGTGGGATGTGTGACGATGGCCTTTCTGGGAGACAGTGTGACCCAGGGATGCTTCGAAGTCTATCAGGATGAAAGCCGGAATATTGTGCCGGTTTTTGACCAGAAGAGCGCTTATCATGCATATTTGAAGCGGATTCTGGCGGCATTGTATCCGGGCGTACCTGTAAACATGATAAATGCAGGTATAAGCGGGGATACGGCGGCACAGGGAGTGCAGCGCCTGGAACGGGATGTACTGCGTTACAGTCCGGATTTGGCGGTGGTGTGTTACGGGCTGAATGATTCCGGAGGCGGGATGGAAGGGGTGCATGAATACGGCGAAAAGCTGCGGGACATTTTTAACATATTGGATTCTAACGGAATCGAGAGGATATTTTTAACGCCTAATATGATGAATACGGGCATTAGTCCTCATATTCGGGAGGAGGCTGTCCGGCAGACGGCGGTTCGGACGATGGAAATGCAGACTGGTTCTACATTTGACGCCTATATTGCGGAGGCGAAGAGGGTGTGCGGAGAATGCGGGGTCAGGGTTTGCGACTGCTATGAAAAATGGAAATTGCTGTATGAAAACGGAGTGGATATTACGGAACTGCTTTCCAACCGGATCAACCATCCTACAAGAGAGATGAACTGGCTGTTCGCCGTTTCGCTTCTTGAGACGATGATGCGGTAAGGGTTTGCGCCTGTGCGCGGTCCGGCACAGACCCGGAAAAATACAAAAGGCAGCGCAGAAAAGAGGAAAAATGAAAACAATAAAAGACAAACAACTTCTGGTAGGGGCGGATTTTGCTGGCTTTCCGTTGAAGGAGGCGGTAGTGGAGCATTTGGAGAAGCAAGGCTGGATAATCACGGATATCGGTATGCGAAGGGATTCGGATCCCGAGGACACAGAACTGATGTTCCACAGGGTGGGACTGCGGGCCGGGGCCATGATTGCGGAAAGGGAATTTGAAAGGGCGCTTCTTTTCTGCGGAACAGGCATGGGAATTCATATCGCGGCAGGCAAATGCCCTCATGTCCATGCGGGAGTGGTGGAAAGCGTTCCGGCAGCGCTGCGTGCGATCACCGGCAATGGTGTGAATGTACTTGCAATGGGGGCATTTTATGTGGCGCCCCAGATGGGCTGTGATATCGCGGACGCTTATCTGAATGCGGAATTGGGCAGTGGGTATGAGTGGTGGAAGAATTTCTATGAATTTCATAAGCTGGCAATCGATGAGCTTGAAGCTTTCGATTATGAGGAGTACAGGAAAAATGGGTTCCGGATGGAGCATCTGGGGGATTTTCCGCTGAAGCTTGAGGTAAAGGCACATTATTTTCCATAAGGGAGCATTAGAGATGCTTCCTTACAGGACAGCCGAGGAACTTCTCTGCGGCCCCGGACGAAATCTTTGGATTCCCGGGGCCGTCAGGGGCGGGCACTACAAAAAACCGGATCCATACACTGTGTTGGTTATTGAAAGGGAAGCGCTGAGAGAGGCTGTCGGTAAGACAGCCCCTCTGATGCGCTCTTAACGCGAGCAATACACAGCGACAGCCCGGCTCACAAATGCGGCAGTACCGTCCCCGCCTGCCCGGTCAATATTTTTCCGAAAGCGTTCATCTTCCACATACATCTGCCCTAATCCGCTGAGGATTTCCCGGGTGCATTCATAGTAGTTATCGGTTATAAACGCCTGCAGTGCCGAGATTTTCTTTTGTACTTCATCGGAGTCGGGAGCTGACTGTTTTAAGGCTCCCAATTCTGAAAACATTGTCATCAGTTCTCCGGCCATCCGGCTGTCACTGCCTTCCTCCCGGGCCAGTTCCTTTTGGCTGTACTCCTGATACGCTTTGGTATTGCCCCATTTTTCCCTGGCCTCCGCCTTATACGCTTCCATTTCGCTTACGTCGAAAACATCAAAATTCATTGTCGTCACTCCTTTGTTTTGAATTTCACGGGCAAAATCAAGCAGTTTCCCGATATGCTTATATTGCAGTTCCAACAATCCAATCTGCCGGGCAATTGCTTCCGCCGGGTCAAAATCGGGGCTGTCAAGAATTGCCTTGATTTCTTTTAAGGGGAACCGCAATTCGCGAAACAATAAAATATTCTGCAGCCGGCCAAGCGCTGTATCGTCATACATTCGATAGCCTGCTTCGGTTACTCTGGTAGGTTTTAAAAGCCCGATTGCATCATAGTGATGCAGTGTGCGCACACTGACACCTGTGATTCTGCTGACTTCTTTTACTGTTCGCATGTGTTATCCCTCCCGTGTAATTTCATTCTAAGCTATCACGCTACGTCAGAGTCAATAGGATTTTATACTATTTTGGTGATTTTTTCAACTTT
>CAJTSY010000091.1:12688-17192 GCA_910578995.1 uncultured Acetatifactor sp. | reverse complement strand
TCCGCAATGAGGATAGTCACCGAGCTTCCCTGAGGCTCGTAATCCTGACTGGATATATTCAGCACCCTGGCCCCAATCATATCCGTCACATCCACCAAAAGTTTGGTCAGGCGTTCGGAATTGTACTGTTGGTCGATATAGGCAATATAATCTTTCTGTTCCCGCTGGGTTTTTGCATAACACACGTCATAAATGTTGAAGCTCAGGGACTTGGTTAAATTGTTGAATCCATACAAAGCTAATTTTTCGCTCATGTTTCTCTCCTTTATACGTGTCTTATGATCCTTCCCCACTACCCGCCGCACGGCCGCATGCCGCGTCAGCGGCAATTTTCCCATTTGCAGGTCTGCGCATAATTGAGTAGAGGAATGCCTTTCTCCGCTACTCGCCGCGCGGCCCGCATGCTGCGTCAGCAGCAAACTTCCATATGCGGGCCTGCGCATAAAAAAAGCAAGCGACACTTCCATCACTTGCTTTACTGATCTTTTGTCCTTTTGGTACTCCCTGCGCCGCCCGTCCGCGGCTTCCAGGTATACAGACAACAGATATATGGTTTTTAGAGTCTATATAGCAAATATTTTTACTTTTACTACTCTTATTGACCGTTTCACAAGTTAGATGTGCCTAAGCACCGGTTTATAGTCACCAACTTATAAAATTTGAGCTTTTAACTCAATCAATAAGGCAACACGGTTGCCAAAATATTTACATGGAAGACTCTGTCCCTCTGTTTTCCATACGCTTGTACTATAAGCATGAGCACAGCACCGCTCATGTTAGATGGCCATTCGGCCGCTTCCTGCCAAGAATAAGGTCATTATATCATGAGCACAGCACCGCTCATGTTAGATGGCCATTCGGCCGCTTCCTGCCAAGAATAAGGTCATTATATCATTGTGCCGCCTGTTCGTCAATCGCAATTTATCTGAAAATTCTCGGGAAATTTTTAACGGCCCAAACCGCTGAAAGCAAACGCCGGAAACGGCTTTACTGCTTCAGGAAAGAAGCCCTCTGCACAGCATCCGCGCCGAACCGGTTTCGGATGCTGTCCATGGCGCGGTCAAGCCTCTCCAGTTTTTCATAATCCGTATCATCGAAGAGGGACAGCTGCCTGTTCTCCCCCTCTTTTGTGACTTTCCCTGTCTGCACGCCCAACAGGCGGATGGGGGCGCCGTCCCACAGCTCATCAAAAAGCCTGCAGGCCGTCCCGTAAATTTCATCCGTAATATTGGTGGCATGGTCCAGCATGCACTGATGGGAAGTCCGGTTCAGATCGAAATACCGGATTGCCACGGACACTGTCTCGATCCACACCCCGTCCTTCCGAAGCCGCCTCCCCACAGTCTCCGACAGGGAAAGCAGTATATTCTTTGCCGTGTCCGCATCCTTCACGTCAAAGGCAATGGTCACGGAATTGCCATAGCCCTTGTTATCCGCAGGCTCTGCTTCCACCAGCGCCACATCCCGCCCGTTGGCAAAATTCCAGATCGCCTCCCCATGCTTCTTCAGCGCGGCCCGCAGCATCCCTGGATCCGCCCGGGCCAGCTCTCCAATGGTATTGATTCCCATCTGCTTCAGCCTCTTCTCCGATGCCCCGCCCACCAGGAACAGCTCCCCCACCGGCAGCGGCCACATCTTCTCCCGGATTTCCTCCGGAAACAGGGTATGTACCTTATTGGGCTTCTCGAACTCCCCTGCCATCTTCGCCAGAAGCTTATTGCTGGAAATACCCACATTTACCGTAAAGCCCAGGGTCTCATGGATCTCGTCCCGCAGGGTATAAGCCGCCTCCAGGGGCTTCCCGAACAGAAGCTCCGTCCCCGTCATGTCCACAAAAGCCTCATCGATGCTGAACTGCTCCACCGTATCAGAGTATTTCCGCAGAATTTCCATCAAAGCCCTGGAATTCCTGTGGTACAGTTCCCGGTTTGGCTCCACTATCACCAGATTGGGACATTTTCTCAGTGCGTCAACAATGGGCTCCCCGGTGCGCACATTATATTTCTTCGCCGGAATCGACTTCGCCAGGATGACACCGTGCCGCTTTGCCTGCTCTCCCCCCACTGCGGAGGGTATGTCCCGCAGATCCAGGGTATCCCCAAGGCAGCGCAGCCTGTGCACCGCCTCCCAGGATAGAAACGCGCTGTTTACATCTATGTGAAATATAACCCTGTCCTGCCCCATCTTCTGCCCCCATTTTCCGGCATGTATATATCCGACCTATTCTGTTCCGAACATCCCCGCTCTTGCACTTCTGCCTGCAAGGCCGGACATTCCCGCCTCCGCTTCCCTGCCCGCAATTCCGGATACTCTCGCTTCTGCTCCCCTGCCTGCAATGCGGCAGCTCCTGCTCCTGCATCCCTGCCCGCAATTCCGGACGCTCCCGCTTCCCTTCCGGCAGCGGAACAGAAGATGACGGAATTGGCACATCCCTTTTTATCAAGATATGTCTCATTATACCAGAACGTTTGTTCTTTGTAAATATGCAATATGTAAAAACTTACTTCTACACGCGGTACCACTCCCTCTGCAGCAAATACATCTCCCTGTACAGCCCGCCCTCCTTCCGCATCAGCTCCTCATGCCTTCCCTGCTCCACGATCTCCCCCTGCTCAAAGATCAGAATCCGGTCCGCCTGGGCGGCAAATCCCAGGCGGTGTGAGATGAAAATGACAATCATTCACAAGGCGACGACTTCACTGTCACACCGCAGAAGCGGGCCATTTTTTTCAGCATGCCTTTCATTCCTCCTTTATCAGCTTCTTCGTTTTCAGCCCTCTCCCGGTTTCACCCCTCCCCCGGCAGCCTGTCGCAGAACATGATCAGGTTGGAGGTAACCCGCTCGTTCTCCGTCAGCTGCCGGAAAGTGCCGTCCTGATACAGGATATCCATCACCATGAGTGCCACGGTATTCCCGATAAATGCACCCATACTCTGATGAATCACCAGATCCTGCATCTGCGGAGGATACTCCCTGGCCGCATTGGCGGCGTACTCCAATGCCAGATCCGCAAATTTGTCCCGAAGTCCGCTGTCCAGGTCCGGAATCCCCTTAAAGAAATCCTCCCCGGCGCCCTTTGCCACCATAATGTTGACCCGGTTCTCCTCCGTCAGGAATTTCCGCTCCTTGAGGCGGCGCATCTTGTCCCCGCTGGCAACATCGTCATGGATGGTGCCGCAGATGAACTCATAGAGCGCCTCATAATCCGAAGTCAGGTTATTCGCCCAGGTCCCCTCCCTGGAAGAGTACCTGGTATCCACCGACCAGCCGTATACAGACGGATATTTGTCCGACATTCTGTTCATGTCACCGCATGCGCTATAGTCGGGGATTTCTATCGCGGGCACATAATCCGGATCCGAGCGGGCTGCGGCCAGATCCACCGATGCGATATAGCTGCCGCCGTCCGTGGTCTCGATAAAATACTTCGCTATGTCCCTGCTGCCCCAGAGGCTGCACTTGTGCGAGACTCCGTAAAACACTGCCGCCGCTTCCACAAGCTGCCTGTTTCCCCCGGGAATGGATATGTCCTTCCTGTCCCGGACAGCCGCCATGACAAGGGGCGCGTATTCCCGGGCCAGGATCCCGGCAATCTGCAGCTGGTCTTTTATCTTCTTTTCCAATAATTCAAAGGAATATTTCTCCGGAGAAAAGTTTACAAATGTAGTATAACGGTTCCCCTTTGTCCTGGTGAGGAAGCCGTTTCCCTCCAGGAAATCGATCCGGTCCTCCAGATAAACCAGCGTCATCCCCATCTCCTCCGCAATCTCCTCTTTCGTCCTGGGTTTGTGGTAGACGCTGTAGACAATATTCAGATTCATCTTGTCCCCAAGATAAAATTCCGGCCCGCCCTTCGTACCCGGATTCCCGTCATGGGAAAAACCCAATGCCTCAACCGGCGCCAGCCCTAATCTTCCGATTTTTCTTTCCATGGTAAAGCCCTCCTTCAATTCATTCCTCGCCTTGTTCAAATGCCATTTCACGGTTCCCTCCGGAAGTCCCATCCCCCTGGCGATCTCCGAGACAGACCTGTCGCGGTAATAAAAACTGCAAACGATACGGCGGCGTTTTTCTGTCAAAAAAGCGATCTCCCTCCTCAGTCTATTGATCTCCTCTTCGGCTTCCCCCAGAGCGTATTCGTCGTAAAAAGGAATCTCCATCCCGTCGATGGAAATACCTTCCTGCCTCTTCCGTACAGAAACGTACCTGGCATAAGTATGCTCGCTGATCCGCCAGATATAGCCCTCCACATTGTAGACCTCCTCCGCCCGAAGCAGGGAAAGATAAGCCTTCTGCACGATTTCCGCACACAGCTCCTCCGCCTCCTGGTAGGAATAACATTTCCTGACCGCAAAGCCGTATATTTTCTGAAAATATTCCGTTATAATCTTGTCTGCCTGCTTTTTCTCCATTTTGATATGCCTTTTGTCTGCCTCAGCAGATGCACTCTGAACTTCCTTACATGTTTTCCTTCATGCCACCCCCTGCAGAATGGCACCGGAT
>CAJTSY010000091.1:0-12588 GCA_910578995.1 uncultured Acetatifactor sp. | reverse complement strand
CTCAACCGGCTAAAGCCGGAAATGAAAGAGAGCGTATCGATTATCTTACAATCAATACGCTCTCTTAAAGTTCTGCATCCAACGGACTTTACCTCCTTTATTCAATTTTCTCTATATTGATCCAATTATCTTCCATTTCTACAAGCATGCTTTCCACGTTATTCTTTGTACTCATGTACTGTAGCGCCCTGACATCATTTCTCTCAGTGTTCCGTTACCATTTTGTGTGCCGCACTCTTCTCTTTTGTCTGGTTCAAACCTCCTGTCATTTCTTGTTGTTTTTTTCTCAAACATTGTTTGATAAAATATTCAGTTGTCTTTAAAATGGAAGATATTGTTTTCCTTTGTTGTAACCAATTATATCCTATGTTTTCTCACTTGTCAATACCTTTTTTGAAATTTTCTTTAAATTATTTTTTGCATTTTGTTCTGTCAGAATATTCTGTCTTCTTTGCGAGTCCCCTTCGTATCCTCACTGGCAGAAAGCATCCCTCCGCTTTCCGTCAAAGCGGCAGGCCAGAGGAATTCATTTCCACATCTCAAAATACTCCGCCGGTACGCTTTTTGTGAGCCATACGCCATTGGCCGATAAATAAAACCTGTATCCTGCCCTGCCCATATCGCCGCTTCGAACACGCAGTACCACCGGACTGCCATGCCGCTGCCCGATTTTCCGGGCACTCTCCCCATCCCTGGATAAGTGCACATACAGACGGCTCATGGGCTTCAGGCCTTCTTTCCTGATACTGTCAAGGAAGGCCGACGCCGTTCCGTGATACAGAAACTCCGGCGGCTCTGCTTCCTCCAACTCCACATCCACGGGAATACTGTGTCCCTGGTTAGCGCGGATCAGCCTCCCGTCCCGGCTGAAGCTGTACCTCTGTTTCTTATCCGTGGCCACGATTTCCTCCAGAAGGCTCCTGTCGATCTCTCTTCCGGTACCCCGGATCCCCTTCAGCAGCTCCTCCACATCCGCCCATCCGTGTTCATCCAGGGACACACTCGCTTCCTCAGGCCGGTGGCGCAGCACCAGGCTGATAAATACACTCAGTCTGTCAGATTCCCTCATTTCTTTTCCATCCTTTCCGTACCCGGCGTCCATGCTGCTGCCCGTGCCTTCCTGCAAATCTCTTCCGCCTTCTCCGGGTTCTTTCTTCCATCATCTTCCGTCTTCCCTTCCGCGGCATTCCACCGCGTCCATGCCGGCCAGTATACCCCTACATCCCCAAAGCCCCCTTCACCACCTTCACATAAGTTCTGCTGATGGGAATCTCTTCCTCGCACCCCCTGGTCCTCACATTGAATGTGCTGTTAAACCTGGGGTAGATCTCCTTAATCTGGTAGATATTCACCACATAACTTTTATGGCAGCGCAGCCAGCCGCTCTGTTTCAGAAGGCTCCGGCCTCTTTCCGCCGCAATTTTATTTAATTCCCCTATCTGCCCCAGAAGCTCCGGCGTCAGGGCATTTCTGTCAATGTACCGGATATCCCCGGCGATCCGGCCGTCCTCCGGGATCCCCCGCAGAAACTTGTCCGTCAGCAGTCCCTGGGCCAGGGGACTGAAGGCAATGATTCCCATGCCCGCCTGTCTGCCGAAACGCTTTACACCCTCCTCAATGGTCCGGTCAAAGATGGAGTATCTTCTCTGATTGACGATCAGGGGGCAGCGCAGCTTACTCATGACAGCCACTGCCTTCTCTGTATATATTTTATCATAATTGGAGATTCCTGCATACAGTGCTTTTCCGCTTCTTACAATCTGGGTCAGCGCCTCCATGGTCTCCTCCAGGGGAGTGGCCGGGTCCATCCTTTGGTGGTAAAAAATATCCACATACTCCAGGCCAAGCCTCTTCAAGGACTGGTCCAGACTGGCTGTCAGGTACTTTTTGCTTCCCCAGTTCCCGTATGGGCCCTCCCACATGTCATAACCGGCCTTTTGGGCAATAACCAGTTCGTCCCTGTAGGACAGAAAATCCTCCTTCAGGATACGGCCCGCATTGGTTTCCGCCATACCGTAAGGCGGCCCGTAATTATTTGCCAGGTCAAACTGTGTAATACCTGCGTCAAAAGCCGTATGACACAGGGCTGCCTGCACAGCCCATACTCCTTTCCAGGTTGCTTTTTTCACTCCGTTTTTGTTCTGCCGGCCTCCACATTGCCGCCCCTGCGAAACGGGCGGCCCATAAAGCCGCCCTTCACGCATGTATCAGCCCGTCACTTAACGGCAGTGATAAACGCATTGTCCAGTTCAGCCGTCAGCGCCTCGAAGTCAGCGTCTGGGGAATCTCCAGGTTATTTTCGACAAACATATCTTTATTATAGAAGACGCCGAATGCACTCTGGTCAAGGGTGATGACGTACTGCTTTCCGTCCACCTGGCCGTCCGGAAGGATCTTTTCATTGATATTCTCAAGACCCTCGATCCCGGTCAGGTCGGTCAGATGCCCCTTCCCGCATAGTTCTGTGTGGAGAAAATGTCCGTGTACACATGGGGATAACCGGCTGCCAGAAACGCCGCCTCATAGGTGTACGGAAACCCCCGTGAACCACCACAAAATGAACCTGTTTCGCCAGATCCGTGTTAATAAGTTCGTAGAGGTCGTTGGGATTGATCAGCCGCATATCACATTTGGGGGGATCTCCCGCACCGGTATGCATCTGAAAATTCATCCCGTGCTTTACACACAGCTCCAGTCCGTGGTAAACCATATAATCCCTGAATTTCTTGTCCCGCCTTTTAGGATGAAAATATCCCAGATAGTGCTGGTTGTAATTCTTCTCCGCCTCGTCATGGGACACGGGCTCCCACTTCAGCCCCGTGTAATACCCCACCACCGACTTCATGCATACGATCTTCCTCTTCCTGATATGCTCCTCCACATGGCGGTCAAAGGCCCTCATCATCTCGTCAAATCCAAGGTTTTCCCGGTACAGATATCTGTCGCAGGTGGTCTCGATCCTGATCATGTCGTAAACTTCACATACGCCTTCCGCGGCCTTCCTGTGGCGTGTCTGGACCACTTCCCCCTCCGGCGCATCCCCGGGAAGCCCGAAGAGCCTCCGAAGCTCCCACCTCCGTATTTTATTCCTGCCTCCGGAATCTTTCGATTTCCTTTGTATTTATACTATAAAATTCGGAATTTTTTCAACGCTTTTTGTCCCTATTGTATGTTTTCCCGTTTTTCTTGCAGAATATGGGGCTTTTCCTACAGAAAAAAATGCCGTGAAGGGAGAATCCGTAAACAGTGGCATAAAAAAGGTCAGTTTCCGCTCCCATGAAAAGGAGTAGAAACTGACCGCAGTCACAGACTGTTCAAAATCTGAATCACCTGCTGCAGCTCCTCCGGCTTAACCCGTTCCGGAAAACGGTCCTCCAGGACACAATCCGTAAAATAGCGGATTTCATTGAAATAAGCATCGCTCTTGGGCAGGTTGATCCCTCCTGTATCCCCCTGGGCCGCCTCCGTGAGATCCGTCACGGTACCGTCCTCCCCATACAGGATGCACTGTCCCTTCTCATAAGCCAGGATTGCCCTCTCAAACTGGAACCTGAAACCCGCCGTAAAAGGATAGGGCGCAGCGTACCATGATGCCTCCGTGGTGACAAAAAATCCGGGGAATTCGTATACTGCACTCATGTAATCTTGTTCCGGACGCTTCACCCTGTGAAGCTGTGTGTTCCGGGGCGACCCAAAGGCATACACCAGAAAATCCAGGTCATGGATGTGCAGGTCAAAGGGCACCAGACCGCTGCGCTTCTCGTCCGCCATCCAGTTGTCCCAGCTCCATCTGGGAATTCCGCCCAGACGGCTCATTGCGCCGGAGAGCAGTTTTCCGTATTTTCCGGAATCGTACAGCTCCTTCAGCAGCACATACTCCGGCCAGAACCGCAGTACCTGTGCCACCATAAACTTTACATTATTTCTGCGCGCAGCGCCATAGACCCGCTCCACATCCCCGCCGTTCAGGGAGACAGGCTTCTCGCAGATGACATGGATACCCTTTTCCATAGCGCGTACGGCATACTCCGCATGGAGATATGTGGGCAGGCAGATATCCAGGATATCCAGCTGTTCCCCCTCTAACATATCTCCAAAGTCTGTGTACAGATGTTTGCCCGGATAAGGCTCCAGACGTTCCGGCCGGATATCGCACAGCGCCACAAGCTCCGTCTCCTCCATGGATTCCCATGCAGGAATATGGGCGCCGCTGATACCGCCGATTCCTACCATTCCTACTTTCAGCATAATGCTTCCTCCATTTCCGCACCGCGCCCTGCTTCAGCTCGGTATACTAGGACTGCAGGTCAATTTCCTGCTGAATATACAGTACCTCTTCGATCAGGCCGATCCCCATAAACACGGCCCATACATAGGGTGCGCCATATACATTCAGCGTCTTCGGTCCCACAATTTTCTTCGGGGCGCCCTCCCCTGTCTGATCCTGGATCAGCTTCTCGTAAGCCTTCTCAAAAGTACTCCTGGTGATAGAGCGCTCCCGTCTGTCCGTGAACAGCTCCCCTCCTTTAATTGTGTAAGTAAAAGGAAGTCCCTTTTTGGTCAGAAACTGTTTTCCCTCGTATGCCCGTATCACATCCCACAGGCCAGGGACACTTATCTTTGATGTATTGAGTTTCATATGCCTCCTTACGCGGCAGCCGCCCTTTAGGGCCTCATTCCACTTCCTTCAGGCTGCCCCGCCTTCTCTCCCCGCTGTTCTCCTGGATCGCCAACATCAGAAGTTCCATTACCAGTTCAAAATTCACATTGGAGTCCAGCCGCTTCTTCGCCGTGTCAAGGGCGTTTATGATGTTCTCAATCCCCTCGTAGCTGCTGCGCTGGGCTGTCTTGCGAAGAGCCTGGAGTTCCTCCCTGAAAATCAGGCTGTTCACGTCGTTTGTAGCCTTAAAAAGCAGGGCATCCCGGTACCAGATGGCACAGATATCCAGATAATCGTTTATTTCCATCTTGTACTCTGTTATTTTTTTCACGGCCATGACGATTTCATTCAAGTCCATGTCCTGTATGTATTTCAGCAGAGAAAGCGCCTCCGCCTTGATCTGCTCAAAATCCTCACTGGAGGCCAGCGCCTTTGCCCTGCCTATATTTCCCCTGGCAAAAGCAGCGCACACCTCCGCCTGGTAATCCGGTACCTGCAGCTGTATGCACAGATAGCGCTTTACCAGCTCGTCGGACACAGGCTTCATATTCAGCACAATGCTGCGGCTTAAAATAGTGGGAAGCAGCGCGTTGACATTTGAGGTCAGAAGCAGTATCACCACATACTCCGGCGGCTCCTCCAGGGTTTTCAGAAGGGCATTCTGGGCCTGAACCGTCATCTTTTCCGCCTCACTGATGAGATATACTTTGTACGGGCTGCCATAGGGCTTCACCGCCACATCGGCATTTACCTGTTCACGGATATCATCCACACTGATGGTATTCGGTTTTTCATGCACAACCCGGATAATATCCGGATGGTTGCCGGATAATGCCTTTTTACAGGAGCTGCATTCCTGGCAGGGCTTCTCCCCGTCCCCCTCGCACTGCAGTGCCATGGAAAAGACCCTGGCTATAAATTCCTTTCCAGAAGATTTCTCCCCGCTGATTATATACGCATGGGATACCTTACCCGCGGAAAGTGTGTTCCGCATATGTTCCTTTATCTGTTCCTGCCCGATAATGTCCTGAAATCCTGCCATATCAGCACTCCTCTTTTTGTGTTTTTCCGCTCAAGCCGTGGTTCATATACCATCTGCCTGCCCGGACCCTCTTCTGCCGCCTGTGGAAACAGCTGCCCCCTACACCTGCCGGCTCAGGTAAAAATGTCCAGCAACAGTCCCCTGATCTCCCCGATGGTATTCAGGATCGCCAGGTTGTCCTGCTCGTCTTTCATCAGCTCCTGGGCCAGCTGGTCCAGGTTCTCGTCTATCAGCCTGATAATGCCATAAACCCGGTGCCTTCCCCTCCTGTCCAGAAAATTCTCCCTGGAAAAAGAATGAGAGTGCGTTACCACCTCGTTCATAAAGTCCTTTACCAGCCTCCTGTAATGCCACATATCCCTCACATCACGGCGCTTGTAAAGCCGCTCACCCTGCATGGTGATTTCTTCCATCAGGCCCTGGAGCCGCGCCTGCAGCTCCGCTCCCTCCACATGACTGGCAAGCATAAATTTGAAGCTGCCATCCGTGGGCTGCACATTCTGCACAGGCTCCACCGGCGCCGGCTGGCTGGCCTGGCCTACCTTGATCTCCATATGCCGCCCTCCTTTCCTGCAGGTTGCATTTTACTCCTGCCAATGGGCTGTGTTTCCCTGCCGCATGTGCCGGCCGGTTTCTTCCCTGATATAGTTCCGGATCTCCTCCAGACAACGGTGCAGCTCCTCATTCTGAAAGCGCCTCCCTATCCCGGCCTCCCTGATCCTGTCTTCGGAAAAATCCTCGCTGTCCGCCAGAAACCGCCGGCACATTTCCTCATACCGGGGATGCTCCTGCCCTTTTTCCCGATCCAGGGCTCTCTGCAGCCGGATTCCGTCTTCTAATTCTACCATAACCGGCACCAGTCTGTCCCTTCCAAAATACTCCTGAAGCTTACCGTATGCTTCCAGTGTTCCGATCAGAATGTAATTCCGGCTCTCATCCTGAAACTGGCTATCATTTACCGTAAAATAGCGCCACAGGCCATGCCGGGTGTGGTATGCCCTGTCCTCAATGACCCTTCCTTGCTCTTTCAGTATCCAAAAGTCAGCCTCTTCGGTAAAAAAATATTCCACTCCGTTTCGTTCGCCCTCACGGACAGGCCTGGTGGTATAGGGAATGATTTTCTGCAGCCCCAGCTCTCCGTCACCTGCCAGTTCCCTGTAGATCGTATCCTTCCCCGCAGCGCTTTTTCCCATCAGGCATATAATTCTGCCCATCCGTCAGTTTACCTCAACCACATGGATCATGTTCGTGGTTCCCGCTGTCCCCAGAGGCACTCCCGCTGTGATCACCACCACATCGCCGTTCTTCACATAACCTGCCTTTTTGGCCTCTGACACCGCGTCCGCAAACAGCTCCTCCGTGGTGTCCGCCTCCCGGATCATAAGAGGGCTGACCCCCCACAGCAGATTCAGCTGCCTGCAGACCTTTTCCCTGACGGTACAGCCGATAATGAGGCTCTCAGGCTTAAACCTGGAAATGGCCGCCGCGGTAAAACCGGACAGGGTAACCGTGATAATGGCCGCCGCCCGCAGATCCCTTGCCGCGGTACAGGTTGCATAGGCGATGGCAGTAGTAATATCCGCCTCCCCTTCATATGCCCCCCGCTTCATCCGGGAACCATAGTCAATGTCATTTTCAGCTCCTTCGGCAATCCTCGCCATGGTTTTTACAGCTTCCACAGGATATTTACCTGCCGCACTCTCTCCCGACAGCATGATTGCAGTGGTTCCGTCATAAATCGCATTGGCAATGTCCGTAGCCTCCGCCCTGGTGGGCCTGGGATTCTTGATCATGGACTCCAGCATCTGGGTGGCGGTAATGACATATTTTCCCCTGTCATTTGCCATCTGGATCATTTTCTTCTGCAGAACAGGGACTTCTTCCAGGGGAATCTCCACCCCCATATCGCCCCGTGCCACCATAATGCCGTCGGATACTTCCAGAATCTCCTCCAGGTTCTCAATTCCCTGCATGTTCTCGATCTTGGAAATGATTTTCATATCACTGCCATGCTCCTCCAGAATACGGCGGATCTCCAGTACATCCTCCCTGCACCTGACAAAAGATGCCGCAAGCAGCTCGTACCCCATCTCAATTCCAAAGAGAATGTCACTACGATCCACTTCACTGATATAAGGCATGGAGAGCACGGCGCCCGGCACATTCACTCCCTTGTGGTTGGACACGAAACCGCCATTGACCACCCTGCAGACGATTTCTTCACCCTTAATCTCCTCCACTGTCATCTCAATCAGGCCGTCATCAATGAGAATGGTGGTTCCCACTCCTATATCCTTTTTGAGATTTTTATAGGAAATGGATGCCCTCCGGGCCGTTCCCATAATTTCCTCCGTGGTAAGCACGAACTGCTGCCCGGCTTCCAGTTCCGCCTTTCCGCCTTCAAAATCCCGGAGACGGATTTCCGGTCCTTTCGTATCCATCATGGCGGCAATGGGAATTCCCATTTCCCTGCTGGCCTGCCTGACTTTCTCAAGCTTCACCTTCTGCTCTTCATGGGTTCCATGTGAAAAGTTAAACCTTGCCACATTCATGCCGGCCTGCATCAGTTCCCGCAGACGCTCCACCGTATCGCTTGCAGGTCCAATTGTACAGATAATCTTCGTTTTTCTCATGTCATTCCGCCTCTTTCTCCTTTATATTATTGTTTGCCCTTATATTCTTCCCGTCCTGCGGAAGCTTTCTAAGGCGCTTTTTGTCTTTTATAACCCTTATCAGGATCTTTTCCCCCGGAGTCAGGCCATCCCCCTTCTGTACGATTCCCTGTACGGTGAGTCCCTTTTCCAGGCTCTCCCTGATTCCCCGGCAGAATTCCCCGGTTATCTGCTCCCCGGGAACCAGAAGCGGCGCACCCGGAGGATATAAGCTGACAAACTCTGCCGCGTACCGCCCCACGCTCTCCCCCAGCGTCACATCCTCTGCTTCCCCTTCCCAGGCTTCCGCCAGGGGAATGCCTCCCTTCCCGGTGGAAAACCAAAATGGAAAAATACCGTCTCCCTTCGTTCCAGTCTCCCCTTCCACCGCCAGATCACCAGACGCAAGCCTGCGGTCGATGTCCAGAAGGGCTTCCGTCATATGCTCATAGGTCTCCTTTTTGTCGTTTATGGTAAACATGGCCAGGACATAGTCCCCTCCTGCCATTTCCGTCTGTATATGATACTCCAGAAGCAGTCTGTCATACAACTGTTTTCCGTTAATTTCTGTCTGTTTCACCGACACAAGAAGTTTCCCGATATCCTGCTTCCCATTGTCCTTTGGCAGAAATTTAAGCTGCCTGCATCCCGACAGTCTCCCCATCATCTGCCCATACAGGCCTTTGAACCGCGCAAAGGCATCCTTTCCATACAGGTCCACATATTCCAGCGCATTGTCAATACTTGCCATCAGGGGATAGGATGGACTGCTGGTCTGGTAAATCTGCAGAAACTTCCGCAGCCTATGCCTGTCAGCCAGTTTTCCGTTTACATGAAGCAGGGCTGTCTGGGTCAGGGCGGGAAGTGTCTTGTGTACACTGTGAATCACCAGATCCGCCCCCGCCTGGCAGCTATTTTCCGGAAATCCCTTCCCCAGTCCCAGATGCGCGCCATGGGCCTCATCCACGATCAGCGGAATCCCCCTTTCATGAACAATCCTGGCTATTCCGGAAATATCTGCCATCCTCCCCTCGTAGGTGGGGGAAACCACCAACACCGCTTCCGCCTTCGGTTCCTGTTCCAGCCCCCGCCTGACCTGTTCCGGCGTAACAGCCTCCAGAATGCCATATTCTTCCAGATAATCAGGATACAGGTACCTTGGTTTCAGCTGCCTGAGATACACGGCATGATATGCTGATTTGTGGCAGTTCCGGGCCATCAGAATATGTCCTCCAAAGGAAACCGCACAGCTGACAGCGGCCAGGATCCCGCAGGTACTGCCGTTTACAAGATAGAAGCTCTCCTCCGCGCCATAGAGACGGGCTGCCTCCCTCTGCAGTTCCCTAAGAATCCCTTCAGGATGGTGAAGATTGTCAAAACCCTCTATTTCCGTAATGTCCACACTGTACCATTCACCGGGAAGCCTTCCCCATCCCTGCCGTTTGTGCCCTGGCATATGGCAGGGATAAATACCGGATTTCCCATAGTCTGACAGTTTCTCATACAAATGTTCCAATATCGTATGTCCTCAGCTTCCGAAGGATTGCCCCATGTCCCCTGTGCATGTGCAGCGTCTCCATCAGTGAACACCATTTGTCGGCTGCAGTGACAATCCAAGCCTCCCTGCATCCCGGAGGTACCACCGTCAGCGGCCACATATGTTTTCTGATAATATCCTTTTCCCGCTCTGTCAGGTAATATTCTCTTAACGCATTCCTCAGCGCTATGCCCGGATGATAAAACCCATGCAGTTTATGCGGATTCTGATAATCCGGTATGTGCCAGTCATATAAAAAATAGTCGTGCAGCAAGGCTCCCCTGATCAGCTCCCTCCTGCTGCAGGAAAGGTGAAGTTTATCGCTGAGCGCAATGCTGTATCTGGCCACATTCAGCACATGGGCGTTTACAGTCATGTTGCCATGTTGGATATACTCCTTCATCCGGTTAAAGTTCTCTGACTCCAGGATATCCGGCGCATTATCCTCAATCTGTCTCTGTATCTCCCGGAACCGGATTAATTTCCGCTGCCATCTGCGCGACTGGCGCATTGTGCGATGTCTCGATACTTTCATTCTCATTTCTGCTCCTTACAGTAGTTAAACGCTGTTAGTCCAGGACATTTTCCATTATATATCTGCCACCGATTCCGGAACATCAGGCTGCCTGTCCCGCGGGAGGCTGCTCAGCAGACGGTTCCGTTTCCGGAGCCCCACTCGGTGTTTCCTCCGATGGAGAAGTCTCCTCGGTCGGCGGCTGCGGGGTCTCGGCTGGCGGGGTTTCTGCCGGGGGCTGCGGGGTTTCTGCAGGCGGCTGTGAGGGTTCTATCGGATTTACTGTTATTCCATCAGACGGGGGAGTCTCCCCGGCTGGCGGCTGCGGGGTCTCGGCTGGCGGGGTTTCTGCCGGGGGCTGCGGGGTTTCTGCAGGCGGCTGTGCCGGAGGCTGTGGTTCTTCCCCCCCCTTCTTCTTCCGGTGCCGGCTCCTCAGACACTTCGGCCCCCGGCCCTATATACGGAATTCCGTTTGTGTAGTAACAGATGACCGGAAATCCCTCTGATACGTACTCGTATATTTGTGCAGCCTTATCCGGAGGCAGGTTTATACATCCATGAGAACCGTTTGTCACATAAATCTGGCCGCCAAAAGACCCTCTCCATTTGGCGTCATGCATACCGTAATTTCCAAAAAAGGGCATCCAGTAACTCACCGGGGTACGGTATGTGGCACCTTTCAGCACCGCATCCCTGGTCTTGTAAGCCAGGCCGAAGATTCCTTCCGGAGTTACACAGTCATAGGTGGATATCATTGTTCCGGATACAAAATCCGACTCCACCACAATCTCACCATCCTGGTACAAATACAGGTGCTGGCCGGTCAGGTCTGCTTCCACATAAGAGCTTCCAATGTCATTTGCTCCCTTCTGCCTGGCTGTGGCGCTGTACACAGGTTCCCTTTCCACATTTTTTCCCTGATAAATCAACTGAACCAGCTGCTCAGACTCGCCTTTCGTATCGGTTCTCCAGCCATAGTTTCTGCTGGACAGCGTCAGTTCTGTTCCTCCTGTGGTGACAAATTTTTTCTTCCTGCCGTATGTATCATAGGAGGATGCCTGTTCCTTCACAAACTCGCCTACCTTTTCCTCATCAAGAACCGGCGTTCCGTCCTCCATGGTAATCCATTCATGCAGTGTCATATAGTCAAGATTCACCTTCGTACCGTTCCAGTCATAAGTAACTTTTGTGCCCAGCCACTTATTCACGGTGTCCACGGCATTTGTAAGTTTCCTGTCATCTTGTTTGACGGCAGCCTCAGTATAACAGGAGTACTCTTCCAGGTCAAGCCGTTCTTCCTGTCTGGCAACAGCATCTGCAATCAGCTGGATTACATCTTCCACATCCATCTCTGTACCGTGCGTCTCGGGAACTATCTCATAAACCCCCAGTTCCTCAGAATATTCATCTATATATGCATTTTGGGGTTTTTTCATATTTGAAGGTTTGCAGGCTTCCCAGGATCTGACCCCGTCTGCAAGCTTCTCTCTGTCGAAATGCACGCCTCTCTCCACAGTATGGGAATATGTCCTGTCCAGGTATGCCATAATCCACTTAAGCTCATCCTGCCCGGCCAGGAGTCCCTCCACTGCTTCCCTTGTATCTCCAAAATTCAAATCAATGTCCCCGGCAGAAATTATTCCCAATACCGCCCCCGATTCTCCGGTGCTATAATCCCTGCCGGTAACCTCCATCATATAATTCCCGGTATGCTCATCCAGCATAGCTGCAGCAGCTGAAGCCTCCAGGCCACTGCAGTCAATGCCATTAATGGTGGTATTAGGGAAAAAATGGGTTCGATAGTAAACTGCCGTCCTATAGTAAGCAAATAATGCCGTTCCTAACAGGACCAAAAGCAACAGCAGGATAACGACTGCCACATACTTCTTTCTGCCCCGTACAGAACCTGACAACGGCTCATGCTCTGGCCCCCCTGTTTGGGCTGCCCTGGCTCTGTCTGTTACAATTTCCTTGTTCTGCTTCTTTTTCATTGTTTTACTCCAAAAATAAATAATCTTTAAAACATATATCATTGATTATAACATATTTTATCATAAAAAAATAGCACCAAAAGGTTAATTTATACCTTTTAATGCTGTCTTTTGATTTCCTGCGTGCATCCGAAAATGAAAAATGCCCAGAACCGGAATCGAACCAGTGACACGAGGATTTTCAGTCCTCTGC
>CAJTSY010000090.1:15885-17403 GCA_910578995.1 uncultured Acetatifactor sp. | reverse complement strand
GCCTGGATATGATTGTGGTAGTCATGACGCCAGCCGCGCATTTTTGCGTACATGTTTTCCACCTCATCGCAGTATTTCTTGATGAGTTCGCTCTGGTACGCTTCTATCCGGCGGTCGATCAGCCTGTTGAAAAACATTCCGGAATCTCCTCCTCCGCAGACGCAGAATGCCCGCAGAGCCTGTACCGCATTGAATGCCCCAGGATCTGCAGGCCGTTTTCCGTCCCGTGTCCTATAATAGAATCAAAGGGCAGATTCTATTATCTGAAGTCTATTATAACATGGTATCTCCCAGGGCTCAATCCCCTTCTTCATACACCACCTCACCGTCAATGATGGTATAAAGCGTCCTGGAAAACACCTCCATGGGATTACCTGTGAAAATGGCGATATCCGCATCCTTTCCCACCTCCAGGCTGCCCACCCTGTCCGCCACGCCGCAGATTATGGCAGGATGAATGGTGATGGCCCTGTAGCCTTCCTCCAGATCCAGGCCGGATTTTACCGCCAGTCCCGCGCAGAGGGGAAGGGACTGGATCAGGGAAACCGGATGGTCCGTGGTGACAGCCGTCATGACCCCGGCGCGGTTCAGGACTCCCACCGTCTTAAAGGCCATGTTCTGGACTTCGATCTTGTTCCTGCTCGCCAGATCCGGCCCCACGATAGCCGGAAAACCCTCCGCCGCCAGTTCCTCCGCGATCATATGTCCTTCCGAGCAGTGGTCAAGGGTCATCTTCAAGCCGAATTCCCTGGCAATCCTCACCGCCGTAAAAATGTCGTCCACCCTGTGGACATGAGCCTTTAAGGGGATCTCCCGTCTCAGCACCGGAAGCCAGCATTCCATCCTGAAATCCTCCTGGAAGTCCTCCCCGCTGTCGGCCGCCCGCTCTTTTCTGTCCGCATAGGCGGAAGCCTTCGTCAGTTCCTCCCGGAGCATTCCCGCTATGGCCATTCTAGTGGAGGGGCTTTTCCCCTGTCCGGAGTAATTTACCTTGGGATTCTCCCCTAAAGCCACCTTCATGGCAGCCGGGGCCTTCACCACCAGATCGTCCACACGCCTTCCCCTGGTTTTCAGAAAGGCAAACTGGCCGCCTACCACATTGGAGCTTCCCGGGCCGATCATGGCAGAGGTGATCCCCGCCCGGACCGCGTCGTCAAAGGCTGCATCCATGGAATTCACCGCATCCACAGCCCGCAGCCAGGGGGTCACGGGATCCACCGTCTCATTACAGTCGTCCCCCTCCGTCCCCTTTTTTTCCTCCGTAATACCCATGTGGCAGTGAGCTTCTATGAGCCCGGGCATGATCAGGCTCCCGGGAACCCGGATCACCCTTTCATTGGGAGCGGGATGGAACGCCATTTGGTCCCGCCTTCCGATTTCCGCTATTTTTCCCTCCGCAATGCGGATGCAGCCGTCCTGAATGTCCCCGCCGGCCATCGTCTTGACCGTTCCTCCAATTATATACATACCCATCCCTCTCCTGCATTTTTCCCGGCACGCCCGGAAGCCTGAAAGCCC
>CAJTSY010000090.1:0-15785 GCA_910578995.1 uncultured Acetatifactor sp. | reverse complement strand
CCGTCCCTCTGAAAGCCCCTGGCAAAGCTCAGTTCCGGAACTCCCGGGCCCTGACTTAACAGCGTCCGGCTCCGGGAAGCGCCGCCGCACTCAGCGGAAAAGCGCTTCCGGATTGACCGGCGTCCCGTTGGAAGTGAGCTTCAGATACAGGTTACTCCCCTCCACGCTGTAATACTTGGTGGGAGCCGCCACGGATGCAATGGTCTGTCCGGGCTCCACATGGGAATTCATGCCCACATTGATATCGGAGAGCTGTCCATAAGTGATCTGGTAACCGTCTCCCAGATCCATGGTAACGGCATGGCCGATTTCCTCGTCCTCAAAAATCGCGACTACCACACCTTCCGCACAGGCGGACACCCCCGCCCCCTGCTCCGCGCCGATCATCATGGCCGGATTGTATTTAAACTGGTCCAGTGTGGAGAAATACACGCTGCTGTCCATACTGAAGGGAATCAGAACCTCCCCGCTCACAGGACGCAGCAGCCCCTCGGTTTCCGTAAAGTGCATGGTCTGCGCCGCAGGTTCTTCCTGGTTGGAATCCTCCGAGGGCTGCTCCTGGTTCTCCCCGCTGTGGGAATCAGACTCCTGCTCACCATCCGCCTCCTCTGCCGGGATTTCCTCTTCCACGGGATCTGCCTGTTCTACTGCCCCAGTATTTCCCAAGGAGAGATCCGCCGCCCCCGGAGTATCTCCTGCAGGAAGAATCACATCCTCCGCCGCGGCCATGTCCCCTGCTGAACCCGGACCCGCATCCCCCAGAACCGGCTCATCCAGAATGCCGTCCGTCAGGCCGGGGATGGACACCTGCCCGGATCCCACCTCCATGGGCAGGTAATCCAGATCGTCGTCCGGGCTGCCGGTCAGGCCTGCCAGTTCGCCGGTAAAATCATTTCCGGCATTATCCACAGCGCTTTCGGCCTGGTCATTACCGGCGATCTCCTGTGCCTTATTCTGCACATCCTCCTCCAGTGCCGTAAAGTCAAGCATATAGCCGTCATCCTGCTCCGATTCATTATTCGACTTCATGTAAATTCCCGTCATGGTCAGTGCAGAAAGCACAAACGCAGAAGATGCGATCATAATGATCCGTTCCTTTTTTACATTATTCCTTCTGTTTCTTCTCATAGATGCTTACCCTTCCTTCATTTCTTTCTTTTCCAAATGTCGGTTATAAAATATTGGCTAAACGTCAATCCTGTCGGTAACGGACAGGCTGTTTATCCTTCTTTCTATTAGCCTGCTATCAGTTTGTCCCATTGGAAAAAAATTATGCAGATATTTACAGAAAGTAAAAGAGGGCACGCAAAAAGGACCGACTGTGGATATCTCTTTTCCACGGCAGTCCTTTTACACTTTTCATCCTTATTGCCGGCGATTTACCTTATGCCTGCGCATCATACTTCGCCACGTCGATATGCTGTACTGTTCCCGTACTGCCATTCTCGTACAGGAAAATTCCCGTGCTGCGCACGGCGCCCCTGGTTCTGCCGTCCCCGTCCTTCATGGTGAAATCCGTGGAGACATTCCGCAGGCAGATGGCTCCCACGCCCCTGTCTGCCAGGCTGTAGAGAACATCCTTTCCGTTCTCATCCTTACACCAGATCTTCAGCTTACTCCAGACGGCATCATTCTCATCGATCCATCCGTTGCCGTCCTGGTCATATTCCGCCAGATCCGCAAAACCATTGCCGCTGGCGGTACCGAAAAGCTCGCTCCCGTCGTTGATGGTTCCGTCCCCGTTCTTATCCAGCGCCAGATAGCCGCTTCCCGGACCAAGACCGGACACCTGGTCCATCTCCCCGTCCCCGTCGATGTCAAAATAGAAAGTCTGGTCGGAAAGCTCTGCCAGTTCCGTGTCCAGGTTGATTACAAGGGGATCGCACATGGTGAAAGTCTCCAGGGTGGTATTCTGCTCGTAATACTGCTGAAATTCACGGCTCATGCCCACATTTACATTGAAACAGATCTCTCTCCCGTCTGAGGTACACACCTTTCCCACGGTGGAAAAGGCCGTACTCTCCGATTCCGTCTGAATCACTGCCTGGCTGTAATTAAGTACCCTGAGACTGGCGGCGGGCGCTCCCTGTCCCCCGGACAGTCCGTTCCGGTAGACCAGCCCGAAGCTGTCACCCTGAAACGTATTCTGCCCGGCCTGTCCGTAATCTCTGGTGGGGATGCCGTTGTCCTTCAGCCACTGGTTTATGCGGTTTCTCCTCTCCGAAAAGAGCAGGTTGAAAATATACCGGATTGTAGTCTGCCGGATGGCGGCATAGGTCTGGCTGGACGAACTCCGCACCGTGTAACCGGATCCGGAGGCCTGCATCCGGCTCTGCCAGTCCGCCAGGGCATCAGCCTGTCTGGATGCACCTTCCGCCTCCTGGTTCTGTTTTTCCGCATTTTCCGTGTCCTGCGCATTCTCGGCCTCTCCGCCCACCGCGGCATTCAGGGCCCCGTTGTTCCCGGCCGGCCCCTGCCTGAAATCCGCTATGGTAAAACGCCTGATGGTAGTGGAGCTTGCCCGGTAAGTCCTGGCGGACTCCATCCCCACTGTACTGGAATCAATTTTCACTTCTTGTCACCTCACTGTGTACACTCATCCCGCGAATCCGGAGACCCCTTTCCTCCCTGACCGGAATCTCCCTGTTCCACCGGACTTTTTACGGCTTCCGTCCTGCCTCCTGCAGGACATTCCCGCAGCGCTGCGGATCCCTGCGCCGCTTCCGCGGCATAAAAAATTCCTTTGACACCCTCCTCGTTCCAGATCCGTCTGACGGCAGATCTGATTATCGTACAAAAAATGGTACCTGACAGGAAATTTCCATTCCTGTCCGTGTACCATCCGTGGTGTCCATATCATATCCGGCGGCAGTCGGCCGAACTGCCATCCCATATTTATTATATCGACACAAAAATTATATTATTTAGAGCGTGACCGAAAAATGCTCAGGAACTGCCAGGCAATTCCTTCTGATGCACAAACAGGGAGTTACCCCTCCCCTCCTACTTCGGACTTTTGAAAGGCGTAACCTTGTTCCCCGCCGCCTGCCGCGCCGCAGCCTGCTTGGCCTGGGCCGCCTTCGCGGACATCATTCCCGCCAGCATTTCCCTGGGGACGATAATATTGGCCCCGAAAGGATTGATGACGATTCCCAACGCGGGGCAGATATTCCCCTTGGCATCCCTTCTCAGCACCATAGCCGCGTACTCGTCAATATTCAGGGCAAAATAAGGCAGCTTCTGTTCCGGATTCTTCTCCTGCCACTTCTCATACTCTCCCTGGTCCGTAAATGCCATAAAGAACCGCATTCCCTCCGCCCCTGTCAGCATGGGAAGCTGCACCTTGCTGCCCGGCGCAATGGCCAGTTTTCCCTCCGCATTCTCCACAGGCGCCGGCTCTATGATGGCCGGGGAAAGAAAAGTTGCCTTAGCCAGCTCCCCCACAAACATATTCCGATGGTCCGGGGTGTCTTCCGCCCGCATCAGTTCAATGGCCCCCATGAGCATGGGATTGGATACCGATTTATTGAATTCCATGATTTCTCCTTTTCCATTATCTCTTTTTCTCTTCCTTTTAGTCCACCCGGTTGTAGTTGATCAGGCAGCCCTTCAGTATAATCTGCCTTTCCTCATCGGTGAGCTCGCCCAGTCCAAGCTCAAAGGGCTCCAGTCCGCTTTTTTCCACCACATAGGCCGTAATGGTGTCCGCCTTCTCCTCCACTGCCTTCCGGATGTCCGGGAAGAACAGGTAGTCCAGATTTTTGAAGGGCAGTTTTCCCTCCCCGATCAGGAAGGGCAGCATTCCCCAGTTGATCAGGTTGGAGCGGTACCGTTTCGTGGCATACTCGTTTGCGATATTCGCCCATCCTCCCAGAACCTTCTGACAGGAGGCAGCCTGCTCCCTGGCGGAGCCGTCCCCGGGCTTCACCGCGAAAATAGTGGAGCCGAATCCCGTGTTGGTGCGGTGTACTTCCGGATAGTCCTGCCGGATGGTGTCGATGATCTCCTTCAGCCCGGGAATCGCCTGGCAGGGATTCTCCCCGGCCATACGGGATTTCTCCGCCTTCTGGATCTCCTTCGCCCTTCCCACATAGGCGGGATCCTTGCGGCTCAATGCAAATTCCGCCAGTCCCATGGGGTTTGAGCGGTAGGAGGAAGTCTCGCCGGAGGGAATCAGCTCGTCCGTGGTGGTCACCGGGTCGTGAATCTCACTGACCACCTGCAGCACCAGGTTCTCCGGCAGTGCGCCCATCTCCGGCCAGTCCTTGATGTTGGGTCCAAGCTGAATCTCCACGTCCGGATCTGCCACGCCCTTGGAGTCAAACACCCGGTTGGCATAGATTCTGCTGTCAAAATGATATTTGTACTTCCCGATCTCACCGTCAAAGTCCGTGGCCGGGGTCAGTATCCCCTGGTTAGCCGCCGTGGCCGCTATGGAACGGGCATCCATCAGCGCCACGGAGGAAATCTGGCCGTTCTGGAGCTTGCTGCCCTCACGGTTGGGGAAATTGCGGGTGGAATGCCGGATGCTGAAGGCGTTGTTGGCAGGGGTGTCCCCCGCTCCGAAACAGGGGCCGCAGAAGGCCGTCTTCATAACTGCGCCAGTCTCCATGATGGCCGCCGCGCAGCCGTTTTTCACCAGTTCCATGTACACGGGCATGGACGCCGGATACACACTTAACGTAAAACCGTCAAAACCTATGGAAGCCCCCTTCAGGATGTCCGCCGCGGCGCAGATGTTCTCGAATCCGCCTCCCGCACAGCCAGCGATAATGCCCTGGTCCACCATGAATTTTCCGTTTTTCACTTTGTCCTTCAGGCGGAACAGAGGCGCGCCGTCCGGTCCCTTTGCGCCGTCCAGGCTGACCTCGCCGCGCTTTTCCGTCTCATCCAGGATGTCCATGAGATTGGCGTTCAGCTCCTCTATTGTGTACGTATTGCTGGGATGGAAGGGCATGGCAATCATGGGACGCACCCTGGAAAGATCCACCCTGATCATGCCGTCATAATACGCCGTCTCCCCGGGCGCAAGATGCTTATAGTCCTCCCTGCGTCCGTGGATCTCGTAAAATTCCTCGATCTCCCTGTCAGTCTCCCAGATAGAGGAAAGACATGTGGTCTCCGTGGTCATCACATCAATGCCGATACGGAAATCGGCGCTGAGGGAAGCCACCCCGGGGCCCACAAACTCCATCACCTTATTTTTCACATACCCCTGCCGGAACACCGCACCGATGATGGCCAGCGCCACGTCCTGGGGCCCCACTCCCTTCACCGGTGCGCCGGTAAGGTACACACCTACCACCTGGGGTCTGTTGATATCATAGGTCTGGTTCAGCAGCTGTTTCACCAGTTCGGGTCCGCCCTCGCCCACAGCCATGGTGCCAAGCGCGCCGTAGCGGGTATGGGAATCGGATCCCAGAATCATCTGTCCTCCGGCCGCAAGCATCTCTCTGGCGTACTGGTGAATCACAGCCTGGTGGGGAGGCACATATACCCCGCCGTACTTCTTGGCGCAGGACAGTCCGAACATATGGTCGTCCTCATTGATGGTGCCGCCCACCGCACACAGGGAATTGTGGCAGTTGGTCAGTACGTAGGGCATGGGGAATTTCTGTAGTCCCGAGGCCCTTGCCGTCTGAATGATCCCCACAAATGTAATGTCATGGCTGGTCAGCTTGTCGAACCTGATCTTCAGCTTCTCCATATTTCCTGAAGTGTTGTGGTTCTCCAGGATACCATAGCAGATCGTCTGCCTGGCCGCCTCCTCTTTCGTAACCTTTTTTCCTGTTTTACTCAGTATTGCCTGCTCCGCGTCCGGGCCGTCGGCAATGATTTCCCTGCCGCCCACCAGATATGCGCCGCTCTGCATCAATTCAATCATAAGCATCTCCTATTCCAGTTCCGCATCATTCCGCCCCAGTACCTGTCATTGGCAGAAGAAATACTGTCCCAAATGCAGGGCCAGTATTTCTTCTGGGTACCGGAATGGAATGATGCTGTTTCCAGTTCCGCATCATTCCGCCCCTCCCGCTCCCGTTACGTGCAGGAGGATGGCATTTCCCTGAAATCCGGCGCCGCCCACCAGCTGAAGCACCTGTTTTTCGCCTTCCATCACGTCCCTGTCATAAAAATGCACATGTCCGGCCAGAACCAGTTCCACCGGGCTGTCCGCCCCAAGGGTCAGGGCTGTAAAGCGCTCCGAATCCTCATTGGGATAGATTCCGCCAAAATTTCCCGCGCCTATGACAACAGGGCTTCCCCACGCTTCCCTGGCCCTGGCCAGAACCGACTGGGTCATAAAGGGTACATGGGCCATAACTATCACAGGGCGGTCTTCTTTCAGGATATTTTCATATGTCTCCAGAGCCTCTGGGGCCACCTGGTTTGTGCTGTCGTCTATCCCCACCACCAGGAATCCGCCAAAATCCAGACGCTGGATGGCCGTGCTGTCCTGCATCAGGGGCTCCAGAAGCGGTAGGTAAGTCTCCCTTCCCGTCTCCGTCATATATTCCCAGGGGTAGGTCCAGTCATGGTTGCCGTTCACGTAGAGATAGGGCATCTCAAGCTGCGACAACTGCTCCTCCAGCCATTTCAGATTAGCCTCCGACGGTGTATCAATGATATCTCCGCCCAACAGCACCGCGTCCACTTTGTTTTCATTGGCATAGCGGATCCACCCGGGAAACTGTTCCCAGGAAGGCACCCCTTCCTCGTTGACAAATTCCGGGGACCGCAGGGCCTCATTCTCCCTCTCCTGTTCCGTGGCGTTCTCCCCCGGCACCACCATATGGGTATCCGTCAGAAACAGCAGGGTGAACTCCCGGTCCAGTCCCTCTATCGAAAGTGTTTCCTCCGTGATATGCTTCTCCCATTTCTGCCCGGAACCGTCTTCCTCCGTCCTGCCGCAGCCCGGCAGGAGAATCATGCCTGTCAGCAATATACCCGCAAGGGCGTGCCATAATGCACGCCCTCGCACAGTCTTCCTTACATCCTTAGTTTGCTTCATGGAACGGCTTTCAGATCTCATCTGTCTCCCTCTTCCGGTACACACTGACCGCTTCCATTTATATATAACTTAAGCGGATGCGCATTGCGTAAAAATTTGTACAAAGGTGTACTAGTCCAAAGTCACCTTATCCAGATGCCAAATCTCGTCCACATACTCCTGGATGGTTCTGTCGGAGGTAAACTTGCCGGAGCACGCCACGTTCAGAATGGCGCTCTTTGCCCAGCCGTCCTTATCCCGGTAAGCCGCTTCCACCTTCTTCTGGGCTTCTGCGTAAGACTTGAAATCCTTCAGGATAAAGTACATATCCGCCTTGGAGGTGGATTTGGTATTCAGCAGTGAATTATACAGCGGCAGGAACAGCTCCCTGTCATTGGAATAAGTGCCGTCGATGAGCTGCGATACCACCTTGTGTATATCCGCATCGGCGTTAAATATCTGCATGGGATCATAGCCGCCGTTGTTCTCAAAATGGATAACCTCATTGGAAGACAGACCGAAGATAAAGGCATTCTCCCTGCCCACTTCCTCCACAATCTCCACATTGGCGCCGTCCATGGTTCCCAGAGTCAGTGCGCCGTTTAACATAAACTTCATGTTGCCCGTACCGGAAGCCTCCTTGCTGGCCGTGGAAATCTGCTCGGACACATCCGATGCCGCAAAAATAATCTCCGCGTTGGACACATTGTAATTCTCGATAAATACCACCTTGATCTTGCCCTTAATAGAAGCGTCATTGTTCACCACATCCGCCACGGAGTTAATCAGCTTGATGGTCAGCTTGGCATTGCGGTAGCCCGCAGCCGCCTTGGCGCCGAAGATAAATGTCCTGGGGAAGAACTCCATATCCGGATTCGCCTTCAGTTCATTGTACAGATACATCACATGGAGGATGTTCATCAGCTGTCTCTTGTACTCATGGAGACGCTTCACCTGCACGTCAAAGATGGAGTACGGATCCACTTCGATTCCATTGTGCTCCTTGATATACTTGGCCAGGCGGATCTTGTTTTGGTACTTGATCTCCATGAACTCCGCCTGGGCTTTCTTGTTCTCTGCCAGCTTCTTCAGGCCTGCAATCTGCGGCAGATCGGTGATCCATCCGTCGCCCACATGCTTTGTCACCCACTCTGCCAGCAGGGGATTGCCGTGGAGCAGGAAACGCCTCTGGGTGATGCCGTTGGTCTTGTTATTGAAGCGCTCGGGGAACATCTCGTAGAAATCTTTCAGCTCCTCGCTCTTCAAAATCTCCGTGTGCAGCCTGGCCACACCGTTGACGGAATAGCCTGCCACGATTGCCATATGCGCCATCTTCACCTGTCCGTCGTAGAGAATGGCCATCTTGCGGATCTTGTCCCCTACATTGACATTATAAATATGCGCATATTTCTCTTCAATCTGCAGTACAAATCTACGGTTGATCTCCTCCACGATCTGATAAATCCTGGGAAGCAGCCTGGAGAACAGGTCAATGGGCCATTTCTCAAGAGCCTCCGCCATGATGGTGTGGTTGGTGTAAGCGCAGGTTCTGGTGGTGATGTCCCATGCTTCGTCCCAGCCCAGGTTATAATCGTCCAACAGAATACGCATCAACTCAGGGATAGCCACCGTGGGATGGGTATCATTGAGCTGGAAAGTCACCTTCTCCGGGAAACCGTGTATATCGTCATGCTTTCTCATATATTTCGCCACTGCCTCCTGCACGGATGCAGAGATGAAGAAATACTGCTGCTTCAGGCGCAGCTCCTTGCCGGCATAGTGATTATCATTGGGATAGAGCACATCCACCAGGTTCCTTGCCAGGTTCTCCTGCTCTACCGCCTTGCTGTAGTCGCCCCTGTCGAAGGCATCCAGACGGAAGCCTGCCATGGACTCTGCATCCCAGATCCGCAGCGTGTTCACAATACCGTTGCCGTATCCCACGATGGGCAGGTCATAGGGAATGGCCCTGACAGCCTGATAGCCCTCCTGTACGAAATGGTTCCTGCCGTTCTCGTCACATTGAACGGACACATAGCCGCCGAATTTCACCACCTTGGCGTACTCCGGCCTGCGCAGCTCAAAGGGATTGCCGTCAGCCAGCCACTCGTCCGGAACCTCCCTCTGGAAGCCGTCCTCAATCTTCTGCTTAAACATACCGTAACGGTAACGAATGCCGCAGCCGTAAGCAGGATACCCCAGCGTAGCCAGGGAATCCAGGAAACATGCTGCCAGCCTTCCCAGTCCGCCGTTGCCCAGAGCCGCATCCGGCTCCTGGTCCTCCAGCATATTGATATCCACGCCCAGCTCTTCCAGAACTTCCTTCGCCCCCTGGTAGGCCTGCAGATTGATCATATTATTACCCAGGGCTCGTCCCATGAGAAATTCCATGGACATATAATAGACCGTCTTGGGGTCTTCCTTATCATATGCCTCCTGGGTATTCATCCAGTTGCCGATCACCCTGTCCTTTATGGAATAAGATGCTGCCTGAAAAATCTGTTGGGGCGTGGCCTCCTCCAGATTTTTGCGGAACATGTTCATTACGTTGTAAAGGATACTTCTCTTGAAAAGCTCTTTGTCAAAAACAGGCTTCTCCTCTGCTTCCTTTACGGCAGCCGCATTTTCGGCACCTACCGTCTCCTCTTCACAGGCGGTGCAGGTATTGCTTTCCAGTTCAACCGAGTCTGTCAAATTCCTATTTTCCACGTCTTTTCTCCTTTCGTCCCTTCTTTTTCAGAAACGTCGTTTCTATTATACCAAAACTTGGCTGTCTTTCCAAGAAATTTTTTTATAAATTTGAAAATATGCTGTGATACAACTTGACTTCCGGCAACATACAGCCGCTTAACGAATTACAGATTAAGGCACAGAATACGGAAAATCCTTTTACCGGGATATTCCATGTCCTGTGCCTCTGATGCAGCAGCCGCGCCGGCCGCCCTTACACCTTCTCGATCGCTATCGTTACCTTCTCACCGTTCACATTCCAGTCCTTCGCCACCGCGAAGTCCTTCCCGTCCGTCAGCTCCTCCGCCAATACCTTTCCGGAGATGGAATCCTTGTTGCGGGCGGCGATTTCCGCCAGCTTTCCGTTTCCGTTGACGGACACTTTGATATGGTCCATAACCTCAAAGCCCGCGTCCTTGCGCATGGTCTGGATCTTGCTGATAAGTTCAAAGACAAATCCTTCTTCAATCAGCTCTTCCGTCAGATTGGTATCCAGCACCACGGTCATCTTACCGTTCTCCTGGGACACATAGCCGCACCTTTGCGTCATGTCGATGATCAGATCATCTTTTGTCAGTTCTACGTTTACGCCGTTCACTTCAAAACACAGCTTTCCGCCCACGTTCAGTTCGTCCATGGCCACGTTGCCGTCCAAGGCCGCAAGCGCCTTTTGGATGCCGCCGAGCTGTTTGCCGTACTTGGGTCCCACGGTGCGCAGCTGGGGCTTGAAGGTATAGGTGGTGTAGTCACGCACGTCCTCTGTGCAAACCACTTGCTTCACATTCAGCTCATCCTCAATGATGGTAGTATAGAAGCTGTCCAGACCGGCTTTTGCGGTTTTGGCTTCCGCCGCAGCGCCCTCCGATGTCCCGGCGGCCATCTTCACATACATCCTGCCGATGGGCTGGCGGTTCTTGATTGCGGCGGCATTCCGGCAGGCCCGGCCCAGTACCACGGCCTCCAGAACCTCCTCCATATCCGCTTCCAGTTTTTTGTCGATAAAGCCCTCTTCCGCCTTCGGGAAATCGCACAGGTGAATGCTCTCCGGCGCATTGCTGTCCGTGCTGCACACCAGGTTCCGGTAGATTTCCTCCGTCATAAAGGGAATCATGGGAGCCGCCGCCTTGCAGACAGTCACCAAAGCCGTATGGAGCGTCATATAGGCATTGATTTTATCCTGCCCGCAGCCCCCTGCCCAGAAGCGCTCACGGCTGCGGCGCACATACCAGTTACTCATCTCCTCCACGAAATCCTGAAGTGCCTTGGCTGCCTCGGTAATGCGGTATTTGTCCAGGTTATTGTCCACCTCGCCCACTGTAGTGTAGAGTCTGGACAGGAGCCACTTATCCATCACGGGCAGCTTATCATACTCCAGCGTATGCTGCGCCGCGTCAAAGCCGTCGATATTGGCATACAGCACGAAGAAGGTGTACGTGTTCCAGAGCTTATCCAGGAACTTGTGCTGCCCCTCCAGGACAGTCTTGCCGGAGAAGCGCTTGGGCAGCCAGGGAGCGCAGCTGCTGTAGAAATACCACCGGATGGCGTCCGCGCCGTACTCTGCCAGAGCCTCAAAGGGATCCACCACATTGCCCTTGGATTTGCTCATCTTCTGTCCGTCCTCATCCGCCACCAGGCCCAGGACGATGACATTCTCATAGGGAGCCTTGTTGAACAGCAAAGTGGATTCCGCCAGGAGAGAGTAAAACCACCCCCGTGTCTGATCCACGGCCTCGGAGATGAACTTCGCCGGGAACTGCTGCTCAAACAGGTCTTTATTTTCAAAAGGATAATGGTGCTGCGCAAAGGGCATGGCTCCGGAGTCAAACCAGCAGTCGATGACCTCCGGCACACGCCTCATGGTTTTGCCGCACTTGGGGCAGGGGAAGGTCACTTCATCGATATAGGGCCTGTGTAGCTCCACCTTTCCCGCATTCTCGTCCCCGGCCAGGGCCGCCAGCTCCGCCCGGCTGCCTACGGACACCGTGTTCCCGCATTCGCACTCCCAGATATTCAAGGGTGTGCCCCAGTAGCGGTTCCGGGAGATGCCCCAGTCCTGGATATTCTCCAGCCAGTTGCCGAAGCGCCCCTCGCCTATGGTAGGCGGGATCCAGTTGATAGTCTTGTTATTGCGCACCAGGTCGTCCTTCACCGCTGTCATTTTGATGAACCAGGACTCCCTTGCATAATAGATCAGCGGGGTGTCGCAGCGCCAGCAGAAGGGATAATCGTGTTCAAACTTGGGGGCGGAGAACAGCTTCCCTTCCTTGTCCAGATCCTTGATGATCTCCGGATCCGCATCCTTGACAAACATTCCCGCATAAGGGGTCTGCTCCGTCATATGGCCTTTCCCGTCCACAAACTGCACCAAAGGCAGGCCGTACTTTCTGCCTACATTGGCGTCGTCCTCACCGAAAGCAGGGGCAATGTGCACGATACCGGTACCGTCGGACATTGTGACATAATTGTCACAGGTAACGTAGTGAGCCTTTTTGCCCTGGCGGGAAGCCTCCTCCCCGGCGCAGGCAAACAGGGGCTCGTATTCCTTATACTCCAGATCCGTTCCCTTATAGGTCTCCAGGATTTCGTAAGCCGCCCGGCCTTCCTGTGCCAGACCGCCCAGTACTGATTCCAGAAGGGCCTGTGCCATATAATAGGTATAGCCGTCCGCCGCTTTTACCTTCACATAGGTTTCGACGGGATTCACGCACAGGGCCACATTGGAGGGCAGTGTCCATGGGGTTGTGGTCCATGCCAGGAAATAAGCGTCCTCACCCACGCATTTGAAGCGTGCCACAGCGGAGCGCTCTTTCACCGCCTTGTAGCCCTGGGCCACCTCATGGCTGGAAAGAGGGGTTCCGCAGCGGGGACAGTAGGGTACAATCTTGAAACCTTTATACAGAAGTCCCTTGTCCCAGATAGTCTTAAGCGCCCACCATTCGGACTCGATAAAGTTGTCGTCATAGGTCACGTAAGGATTGTCCATATCGGCCCAGAACCCCACCATGCCGGAGAAATCTTCCCACATCCCCTTATACTTCCAGACGCTCTCCTTGCATTTGTCAATAAAGGGGGCAAGGCCGTACTCCTCGATCTGCTCCTTGCCGTCCAGTCCCAGGAGCTTCTCCACCTCCAGCTCCACGGGCAGGCCGTGGGTGTCCCAACCGGCTTTCCTGGGCACCATGCAGCCCTTCATGGTGCGGTATCTGGGAATCATGTCCTTGATGGTGCGGGTCTCCACATGGCCGATGTGGGGCTTGCCGTTGGCGGTAGGCGGGCCGTCGTAAAAGGTATAGACCGGGCCCTCCTTCCGGTTTTCCATACTCCTGCGGAAGATATCGTTCTCCCGCCAGAATTTTTCCACTTCTTTTTCACGTTCTGCCAGGCTTACGCCGGCTGAAACCGG
Organism: uncultured Acetatifactor sp.; assembly: GCA_910578995.1. Classification (GTDB taxonomy): domain Bacteria; phylum Bacillota; class Clostridia; order Lachnospirales; family Lachnospiraceae; genus Acetatifactor. Next base: position 2,664 of record CAJTSY010000090.1, on the reverse strand, counting down.
TTTGTACATATCTGACTCCTTTCCATACTTTCCATGTTGTGTTTTCCATGTCATACTTTCCATGTTGTGTTTTCCATGTCATACTTTCCATATTATCCTTTTCATACTTCCCAATGATCTGTACCGGCAGCAAAGGCCGCTTATTCCCGGACAAAAGCCTTCCCCGGAATAAAAATAAGCCCCGTCCTGTAATAGGACGAAGCCTTCCCTTCGTTTCACCACCTGTTACAACGTACATTTCACGCCGCCCCCTGCACGATATCCCGGAACACAGGCAAGTACTTTCGCACTGTCCTGAATCAGGGTATCCCATGCCCCTGTTCCGTAATAAAGCCTGACATTTTGACCGTCTCCTGGAATCTGCCCTCTCTGCAGGGTATTCCGGAACACAGTCCAAAGCGACCGGTGCCATGAATAATACGGTTTCCCTTAACGTGGGAATCCCGTGCAGGACTACTGGTCCCGGAACTACAGTACGCCCTTCCGCGGACTGTTCCCCTTCCCTTTTTCGCCCTGCCTGCTCGGAAGTGATTTTCACTGTCTCCCTACTCGCACCGGTCTCCCACCGTCACCGGCTCGCTGCGCCTTTCACAAAACAACTACTCTCTTCGTCACGGCATTTCATCTTTTATTCAGAAACTGCGGGACAACCGCTTATGCGCATTCTGCACTTCATAACCATGTGTCCTCTGTTTCCTTATGATATGCCATTATAGCCCCGCGCATTTTCGTTTGTCAAGCATATTGAAACAAATTTTTATAGAAACAGAGATCTGACTTACCAACAATCAGTGGATATGCTACATTTTACTTCGGAACTTCATTACTCGCTTCTGAAAAATCACAAAGGCAGCGGGCCGAAGAAACGGAACAGAAGGCACGGGACGCGGAGCAGAAGGCGCAGGACGCAGAGCAGAAGGCGCAGGATGCGGAGCAGAAGACAGAAATCGTCATTTCCCTGCTCATAGAACATTTTCAGGATGAAGGCATGTCCAAAGATGCCGTCATGCGCACACTGGTGGAGCAAATGGGTCTGGAAGGAGCACAGGCACAGTCCAAAGCAGAGATTTACTGGAAAAAAGCGGATTCAAACGCTTAATAAACCCCTGTATACTGACGATAATATTACCGTGTTGTATGATTCTGACCTACCGGCGGAAGGTGAATCCGAATGTAAATGTCTTCTCCATCCAGACCGCAGGCTACAATAATGTCTGTATATCAGAATATGCCTACCGCACCTGCATCCTCTACGGATGGATGGGAAAGGAACTGAACTTTGCCAGGGAGATGATCGATCTCAGGGATGGACAAAAAGCCGGGAACGGCTCCCGGAACAGAACCTGATTCCCCCAAACAAACTGTATAAGGAGTAATGTTATGAGAACTTATAAGATTTCCGCAAACTTTCCATTTACCATTCCACTGGTTTTCGTGGCAGTGCTGTCCGCCGCATGGCTCATCCTGAACATTCTGCCCATCCCCGTAGAGGGACAGCTGGAACCCCAATGGCTCAACCCGGTAATAGCAGTCATCCTGCTGATCCCTTCCGGGTTCCTGGTCTATAAGATGCACCGCTGCTGTCTGACACTTCATGAAAACGACCTGGTCTATACCCCGCTCCTGGGCGCGCCCAGAACCATGTCTTACAGCGACCTCCAGAAAATCTCCACCGGAGGGAAAAGCTACTGCATTTATACCGCAGAGGGCAAAGTGCTGATCCGCTTTGACGATGCCTTTACGTCGGATGCCAGCGAAATCGTAACCTTCCTGAAAAGCAAGGGGGTGCGGGCGGAACTCTGACCTCCCTGGCTGTAATGCAAGTATATGCTGCAAATGAAACTGCCGTACTTATGAACTGTATCATAAGTGCGGCAGTTTCATTTCTCCAAAATTATTAAGTTTTCATTTCTCTGCTTTGGCAAGCCACACTCAAATTCACGATTTCACCTCACCGGAAAGATCGGTCTCCCCGCCGGAAGGATTGCTCTCCTCTTCCGGGGGATTAGCCTCTTCGCCAGGGAGAACGGTTTCCTCATAGCGGCCGCATACATACCTGCGGTAATAGACATCCGGATGATAATCCTCCCTGAGATGATACCATATATATTCCGGCACGTTTTCATACTGCCTTATCTTTCTGTCACATATCAGTTTTACCTCAAGAAGGGCACATTGTGGATCGTAACCCATCGTTTCAATGAGTGTGCTGTAGAAACCGATGTGTTTAATTGTTCTGCCCTCCATAAACTGTCGTTTCTATAGTTCCACTTTGTCGTTTTGTGTATCTGTCTTCCATTATTCAATTTTCCTGCCAAAACCATGTTTGGGTGTTTTATCTTTTGTACGGCAGTTCCAAGCTTCACTCAGGTCCTAAAGTTTCGACCCAGCCATAACGATAAGCCAACCCCATATTTATGGCTTCTTTACATCTGAAAGGATGGTTTCCGTAAAGCACCCGCATATACGCCTTCTGTAGAAGGTGTCCGGACGATATTCTTCCCGGAGACGGTACCATATGTACTCCGGCACATTCCTGTACTGTCTGATCTTCCCGTCGCCGGCCAGTTTTATTTCCAGAATGGCACACTGCGGATCGTATCCCACCGTTTCAATGAGTGTGCTGTAGAAACTGATGTGTTTAATTGCCTTACCCTCCATAAA
>CAJTSY010000089.1:15978-17665 GCA_910578995.1 uncultured Acetatifactor sp. | reverse complement strand
CCCGTGGAGTACACCAGCGGATTGTACAGGTTGAAGATCTGGTCGAAGCCCGCGTTCAGCACATTGCCCAGGGAAAGAATCGCCAACAGGGCCACCGTCATCTTAATGCCCGGCAGGGTGATGTGCCAGATCCGCTTGAAGCGCCCCGCGCCGTCCACAGCCGCCGCCTCATAGAGCTCGGGAGCAATCCCCAGCATGGTGGCCAGGTAAATGATCGCGTTATAACCGAAATTCTTCCAGATATCCGTACCGATGACCAGGGGCCGGAACATACTGGCCGTGCCGAAGAAATTCACTTTCTCTCCTCCGAAGAGCTGGATCACCGAATTGATGGGGCCCGTGAAGCCGAAGATGTTCAGCACGATCTTCGCCAGGATAACCCATGACAGGAAATAGGGCAGATAAACGATTGTCTGAATGGGCCGGTACAGCTTCTGGATGCACAGTTCGTTCAACAGGATCGCGAACACCAGAGGCACCACCAGGTTAGCGATAATCTTGCCCACAGCGATTATGATGGTATTGGACATAACCTGTTTGATGTCGCTCATCTGGAACATGTACTTGAAATTTTCCAGTCCGATGAACGGTGACTTCCACATGCCCAGGCTGGGGTTGAAATCCTCGAACGCCATTACAACTCCGAACATGGGTACAATGTTGAAAAGCACCAGCCAGACAATGGCCGGTATCAGCATTATGTAGTAATGCTTCAGGAATTTTTTGTTGAACATATTCCCACCCTCCTTCAGGTTTATGAAATTTTTATTTGTTGATAAGATGGATTTTATCATTTTAGCCGAAGGCTTTCTATGTGATATTGTCAGAAAATAAAAGTGATCCTTTTCCAATTTTCAACAGCTTTATTGGCAGCAGGATCCCTTTTGTGTCAGATTTATAAAATTTGTTTTCAAAAACCAGAACAGTTTTTACCGGGCTTTCATTCCCGGCCCCGTATCTGCTCTTCCAGATGCCGGGCAGAAAATCCGCAGACCAGTTCCCCTTTCCAATACAGTCTGAGATCTCCGTCCAATGTCAGGAAGGACTGCCCGGCCTCCTGCGCCTCCAGACTTCCCGTTTCCGCCGGGGACATTGCCTCTCTCCCCGTCCGCCCCATTTCTCCGCAGCTGCCGCCCTGGTACATCCGGTATAACATAAGGAGCAGTTCCCGGCTCTGTCCCCGGTCTCCCACTTCCTTCTCCTCAAAACATTTCCGCCGACAGTCATACCAACGCACCCGCACCATCCGTACCTTCTCCAGAAGCCCCAGAATTAACGCTGACAGCAGCTCATAAAAGGCATCCCGTTTCCGGATATCCCCATCCCCCAGTCCGTCCAGATCCAGAAAAAGGCATGCCCGGGCATCCGATTCTTTCTCGTATTCCTTTACCCACAGCCGCCCTGTCCTTGCGCTCTGGTTCCAGTGAATATAGCGCCCGGAATCCCCGGATCTGTATTCCCTCAGCTGCCGGACCTCGCTTCCGCTTTCCCCTGACCCGGGAGCCGTCTGCTCCATAAAACCGCTATCCGCCCAGTCTCCCGGAAACAGACGATCCAGATTCAGCGCCTGTCCTCCGGGATAAACTGCCATCTCCACCATTTCCTGTACCTTACCTGATGCGCAAAACAGCGCCAGGTAATCATAGACCCGCAGACGGACTACCCCCACTGTCATGATTCCGCAGTA
>CAJTSY010000089.1:10605-15878 GCA_910578995.1 uncultured Acetatifactor sp. | reverse complement strand
AGCCTCGCTGTGTCTCGGCAGCTCCACGGTCACCTTTCCCTTAAAATAGACAGAGAGGATAAAGGAAACAACGAACAGGAACGCCTCCATGGCAAATAAAACCATCAGCCATAGCTGCCTGAATTCCCCTGCCATATAAGCGGTAAAAAATGCAATAAACAAAAACACGGTTTTTCTCATCGTGCCTTTACCCCCATGGGCGGTCCGGGAACCGTTTTCAGCACGTCCGCCAGTATCTCCGCCCTGGACAGATTCTCCATCCTGGCAGCGGCGTTGGGCAGCAGACGGTGGGAAACCACATAAGGAAACTGCTCCCTGATGTCGCCCGGCGTCACAAAATCCCTTCCCTCCAGCCATGCGCAGGCCCGGGCCATTTTCACTAGCGCAATGGTGGCCCTGGGACTGGCCCCCCGGGTCAGATAAGGATGCTCCCTGGTAGCCGTCACTAACTGAAGAAGATATCGGTATACCTCCTCCTTCATCTGAACCTCATGGATCTGCCTCTGCATTTCCTCCAGTATTTTCCCATTAAAAACCGGGCGGACTCTGTCAAGCCTCTCCGTTTTTCCTATGGACATAGCCATGGAGAGCTCGCTGTCGAAATCAGGATACCCCAGCGTCATGGCCACCATGAAACGGTCCACCTGGGCCTCCGGAAGATACTGGGTTCCCGCAGCCCCGGGCGGATTCTGGGTGGCTATGACCAGAAACGGCCTGGGCACTTCCCTTGTGATGCCTTCCACTGTGCACATGCGCTCCTCCATAACCTCCAACAGCGCAGACTGGGTCTTGGGAGAAGTCCTGTTGATCTCATCCGCCAACAGAAGATTACAGAACACGCTTCCCTGCTGATATACGAACTTCTCTTCCTCATGCCGGTATATGGAAAATCCCGTCAGATCAGACGGCATCAGATCCGGCGTAAACTGCACCCTTTTGTACTCCAGTTCCATGACCCTGGAAAAGGCAAGGGCCAGCGTGGTTTTGCCCACCCCGGGAATGTCCTCCAGCAGCACATGTCCGTTGGCCAGGAATGCCAGCATGACTTCCTTTACTTCTTTTTCTTTTCCCAGGATCACCTGATTCACCTGGCTCAGCGCCTGACGGGCGCTTTCCACATACTGCTGCAAAGCTTCTTCCTCCTGTTCCGGTTCCGCACCAACCCACATTACACCCAGGACACGACATAGCATATCCGGCCGCTTCATTTTTCTTTTCTTTATTTTATAGTCTTTTCAACGGAAATCCCCCCTCACTGCCTGCAATGAAACCCCATGCCGCCATCTGTCTGCAATAGACCACCTGGAAAAAGGGCCCGGTCTTGACTGTTCCCCGCCGTCCCGTTTGAGGGCGGGCATGGCGGGCTGCCCCTGTCTATCGTTTCCCAGCGTGAATTTCTGTAAAAAAGTTATGCTTCGTAATGTGTCCACATGCAAATCAGCTTCACTGTTCCTTCATATTCTATGTCATTGACTGTACACGGCTCCTCTATCACCTGATAGACAAGCCTGTGCTGTATATTGATTCTCCGGGAGTAAGCGCCTGTGAGATTTCCCACAAGCTTTTCATATCCGGGCGGAATCTGATATGGGTTTTCTCTTATGACATCTACCAGGTTTTTGGCTTTTGACGATAAGCCGGCGCCTTTTAATTTTTTCAAATCTTTTTCAGCCTGCTTTGTAAAAACAATTCGGTACATTACCATTCCACCATATCTTCGGGAATGCAATCCTCCACTGGCGTTTCCAGTCCTTTCCTGACAGACTCCGTCATTCCGGGAATAGAGTCCAGAAATAATGTCTCCTGTATTGCATTCCAGTCTTCCTCTGACAGAAGAACCGCATTTCCCTTTTTTCCTACTATCAGCATCGGCTCATTGTAGTGATTCACGTTCTCTACCAGACGATAAAGATCCTTTCTTGCATTTGTTATATTGATAGTTGACATTATAAAATCTCCTTTAACAGTATCTATTGAATCATAGTATATCTTATCAGAAGCAATCCCTTCGCTTCTGATAAAAGGCGCTGCCTTAGCGCCGTATTGCTCTGCAGCAGCATCTATGGTCGCATACTATGATAACGCATCCTTATAACGGCATCTGTCGGTTCATGATACCATAACGCATCTTTGTATTTTCTCTGATTATGGCGCTAAAACCTCCTTTCGCCCATCGCCATGCCTGTCAGATATCTCTTGAAAATCCCTCAGTACCAGTTTCTCGTCTTCCATTTCTGATTTGTATCTCTCGTTGTATAAGCATCAGTTTGCCCAATCGTTTCAGCCCTATGGGCATTTAGCAGTAGAATGACGAGATTTTATAAGTCCTTTTTATTATAGCGTACGCGAACACGTACGTCAACACTTTTATAAACTTTCCCGGACAGGTTACTGTTCACGGCTTCGCCGTTCACAGCAACATGATGCACACATACAATAGAATTCAAGTGCAGAATTCTATTGTCATGAATTGAGCAAAGAACGCTCATTTTGGCGCCCGCTGTCTCGGGCTTTTCGTGCATAATGCGCACGAAAACCCTCGCGGAGGCACCGAGTGAACAGTAACCCGGACAGCTGCCGCGGCCTGAAAATTCATTTATAACCCTTGCCTTCCCGCAGACGGCTTGTTATAATCAAACATATCATCAGGAGTGGAGAACTACACTGCCGCAGCAAAAATGAGCCAGGCAGCAGACTCCCCTGTGCAGGAAAAAACAACCGTAACAGAGATGCAGGGCATACCTGACCCGAATCAGTTTCGTTTCTAAGGATAAAAAGGAGCTTCCCAGGGAGACAGAATGGAAAAACTACTTGACTGCGTCATGGACATAGGCGAGCAGATGCTGACAAGCGGCGGCGAGGTCCACAGGGTGGAGGACAGCCTGAAACGGATCTTCACTGCCTACGGCGCCACGCGCATTGACGTTTTCATTATCACCAGCAGCATGGTTGTCACCATACATACGGATGACCACAGAATCCTCACCCAGACAAGGCGTGTAACGGAATATACAACAGACTACGAAAAGCTTCACAAATTAAATGAACTGTCCCGCAATATCTGTGCGGACAGGCTTTCTTCCGCCGAGATAAAGACACGTCTCGCTGAAATCTCCGGAAGCAGGACATATCCGTTATGGCTTGAATTTATCTGCTATGCAACCATCGCGGGAGCCTTCACCCTGTTTTTCGGCGGCGGTTACGGGGAAGCAATTATTTCCTTTCTCATCGGAGGGTTTGTAAGATGCACCATCTTTTTATGTGACAAGGCTGTCAGAAATAAAATCTTCACCAAGTTTATCTCTTCCTTTGCCGCAACACTGCTTGCATTTTCCGCCCTGAAACTGGGGCTTATCCCCACAGCGGATGTTCTCCCCACGGTGGATAAGATTATCATCGGCAATATTATGACCCTCATCCCCGGCATCGGCCTTACGACGGCTCTCAAGGACCTGCTCGTGGGAGACAGTATCGCGGGAATGCTCCGCACCATCGAAGCATGTATTACGGCACTGGCCATTGCCGCAGGATATTTTGTGATTGCCGTGTTGTCAGGAGGTGCCATATGACGGCTTTTGAAATTACCCAGGTTTTCGCCGGTTTTATCGGCTCGCTTTGTTTCGGCGTCCTGTTTAATATGAGGGGAAAACGGCTTGCAGCCGCTGCCTTTGGCGGTCTCCTTTCCTGGGGCCTGTTTTTGGCGGCAAGCCGTCTGATTCCAAATGAACCGATTGACTATTTTATTGTGGCCGCGGCGGTTTCCCTTTATTCGGAAATCATGGCAAGAATCCTGAAAACACCTGCCACGCCCATTGCAACCACCTCGCTGATCCCCCTGATCCCCGGGGGCAGTCTGTATTACACAATGACCTCTGCCCTGGAAAGCGATTTCAACGATTTCCTGGGGAAAGCAGTTTCCACATTGAAACTGGCCGGCGCGCTCGCCCTGGGCATTATCCTGGTTACCACCCTGTCCCAGGTGCTGTTTAAACGCATCGGGCGGAAGGTAAGATGACGGTGTCTTACAGGAAAACCGTACCTGTCATTTTATGCCAGAAGCACCGACACCAGATAAAAGGGCGTGACCGCTTCTTCTGCCTCCGTAATCCTGACCGTAACCCTGTGCCTTCCCGGCGTTTTCTCCTCCAGCAGCACCTGCAGCGCCAGGCAATCTCCCCAGTCCTCGTCGAAATTTCCGTCCAGGATAATCCCGTGCTCCCTGTCGCCGTCCACATAGGCCAGGGCTTTCGGCGCAGGCTTATGAATCGTCCGGCGGTACTGCAGAGCAATGCACCTTCCCTCCACATCAAAACAAATCTCATCCCCCGCCTGCAGCGCTGTCCACCCCTTTCGGAATGTCTCCGTAATTACATTTTGCGGCGTGTGGTCTGCCGTAAATCCGATACAGCCCACGGGGCGGATGGTATCGTTGCGGAAACGCCGGGGCAGCTCGTAGCGGTTTAGGGCGAGAGGCGTTGGCAGCTCTCCTGTTATTTTCCCTGCAATATTCCTCTCCTTATACTCCCCGTAGATCCCTTCAAGCTTTGACCTGATAATCTCCGCCAACAGATCATGCCCCCGGTCATTGGGATGCAGACCGTCCGGCGTTACCTCCTCCGCCTGCAGCTCCCCGGACCGAATCCGGGGATAGATGACATCCCCCATACAGACCCTTGGCAGCCCGTAATGCCGCCCCACCTCATCATGAATTCTCCGGGCACTGTGCCCGTCACTGTAAAACCGATTATGAAGCAGCACCACCGCCGGTTTCCACTCACATTTCAAAAGATGCCGTATCAGCCCTTCATAGCACTCTTTAAAGTGCGCCTCATCGTCGTCATTTACACTGAACTCCACAAACACCACATCCGGCCTGGCATACAGCAGGTCCTCCTCCGCCCTGGCCGCGCCGAAGTGGGAAGTAGTGCCGCCGATTCCCGCATTGACACAGGTAAATTCCGCCTCCGGAAACCGCTCCTGCCACCACCGGTAAACCAGAGACGCATAACAGTTCTCCTGCCGGGAAGCCAGACTGCCCTGGGTGATGGAACCCCCAGAAATCCTATGGTCAACGCCTCCCCCTTCTCCGCCCGGGCAAAAACGTCCTCCAGTCTCTCCGTATCCCTCCAGATATCCTCCCCCAAAGCCTCTATGTAAGCGGACAACTCTTCCGCCATTCTCTCCGCCTCCGGTCTGCGGATATGTCCCTGGGTTCCCCTGCCGTTGTTGCTGAACAGAAAATGATGCACTTTCCTGTCCCCCAGCCCGGCGCA
>CAJTSY010000089.1:7758-10505 GCA_910578995.1 uncultured Acetatifactor sp. | reverse complement strand
ATTATCCCAGTAGGCATGATAATTTGTCACCAAAACCTCCAGCCGGCTTCCCCGGAACCGAGCAGCCACACTGGTAGCCGGAAACGTCCATAAGGGTCCCGCCTCTTTCCCGAAATCGATCCGGCCCTCATACTGCAGCCGGGATTCCTCCGGCCCTATCACCTGTTCCCCATTCCTTGCTTCCTGCTTTAAAATGTCCAATGCTTTCATAGAATTACTACCTCCTGACCCGGTACTGCCGGCTCTCCTTTTTCCAATGTCAACGGCGGATAAATATATTCCGCAATCACTGTCTTCACGGATTTATGAACCAAACCTCTCATTGCCTTTTGGATTTCCAGACACATCCCTTCACTGCCCTCACGGACTTCCGTACCCATCCCTTCACTGATTATACTTTCATATTAACAACTTTTTTAATATAAATCATCAATATTTCTTGCTGTTTATATATGATTACTGACATTTTCGCATGTTTTTGAAATTATGGTCCACGACTTATTACTCTAATTCTTTCAGTTCAGTAAATTCTGAAAAATACGGCCCTGAAAAATACATTAAAAAAATAAGCAGCAATGCTTGACATCTGTAGAGCTTCTTGCCGGTATAAGCTCGACAACTGCAGAGCAGCTGATCGGGAACCTCTAACACAACACAGAAAGAACGCGGTATCAGAACTATTGGGAGCAAGAATGACGCAGGCAGAAATTTAGAAAAGGGCAGGGTACAGCTGTACCTGAATGAAAAGAAATGAGTGCGGACGCCCCAGTCCGGATGCCGCCATCATCCAGAGGGGTTATCCTCCGCCCCCAGTATCTTTACAGGCCCGGAGATCACATCCCTGGCCACATACAGAACACTGTCCGCCCGGGCTTCCATCACCCATTTTACAAGCGTCATCTCCCCCCGCAGAACCTCTATGCAGGTAATGCACCGGGGATGGACGCAGCTGCCCGTATTGTAGTAAAAGGCGGGCTCTTCCGGCAGCACAGGGCGGTGGGTATGCCCTGTGACCAGAATGCGGCGCCGGTCCTGGGCCCAGCTGCGCAGGCTCTCCTCGCACTTTTCCTTCACCTCATAATTCTTGGCGGCACTGGTGGGATCCAGGAACCCCAGATTTTCCAACGGGCTCCAGAAATACCGCACCAGGAACCGGGCCAGGGGCCAGAGCGTGGAGTTCAGGAAACTGGCCTGGTGGCCGTGGGTCAGGTACAGGGACTTCTCCGGCCTGGCCTCGGCGTATAGAATAACCGCTTCCAGAAAGGCCGGGTTCTTCCTGCGGACAATGTTGTGGTTGCCATAGAGCAGGTGCAGACGGCCCCTCTCCTCGAACCGGGCGAACATGCAGTAGACATCCTCGTGAATCTCCGTAATATTGCGCAGTTTCCGGTTCTCCCACAATTCCTCCCCGTCCCCCAGCTCGATATACGTAAAACCGTTTTTATAATAGTATTCCATTGCTGCATAGTACAGATGCTGATTCTTCAGGAAATTGTCCGAGGAGGTGCCCACCCCCCTGTGGCAGTCGCTTATGAGCACATATCTGGAGCAGCGGTTAAAGGGCAGGACCAACGCCTGGGAAAAAGCGCGGTCCAGACGGCCGGCGGCACTCATGACTGCTTCCCGCCGCGGGGCCTGCGGCTGCTTCCGGAGCGGTACCCGTGCTTTTCACCACTGCATCCGGGGCAGCACCCGCTCTCCTCACGGCAATATCCAGATCGGCGGCATTTGCTCTTCCCGCGGCAGCATTCAGGCCGGCGGCATCCACGCTTCCTGTGACAGCGCCTGTGGAAACGGCGCAGCCGCATCAGTCTTCGAAAGCAGAACGGAAGGTAATAGTAGAGGAACAAAATACGGTCTTCCGTGCAGGTAAAGGGCCTGGTAACCCAGAGGAAGAGGCTGCAGTACATCCGGTTCAGGCACTGGGACAGCCTGCGGTGGAACCTGGTCAGGAAACCGTAATGCACGGGCCCTGGCTGATGAAAAGTAAAGGACAGGAACAGATTCTGCACCGTGATGCACTCAGCGGGATACCCTGCCTGGCACAGACCCTGGTAAAAGGCCTGCATCATTTCCCTGTTTTCAAAGCAGATCGCCGCCTTCAGGCACAGACCGGAAGGACGGGAAAATACCCCCGGCAGAAAGGCCGTCAGCCACCAGTGCCTCTCGGAAATCTTCACACATGCGCCGCTTTGCGTGCTCAGCTGCATGGAGCAGGACAGCATTTCCTCCTCCCCCGCCGCCTCAAAATGCGCCGTACGGTATTCCGCCTCGGACAGCAGCCTGTCGGCATGGTAGATGCCGATCTCCGCGCCGGCGTTGATGCCGTACTGGCCCTTCCAGAACTCGATCAGCCATGTCCTGCCCCGGTAATTGAAGTACACGGGGAGGGAATCGAACACCATCTGGAAACGGGGCGCCATGTAGTCGTAGAACCAGGTATAACCGGCGCTCTTCTGCCAGGCGTCCACAGCGGAGGAAAAAAAGCCGCAGCAGCAGTGGTACACATAACCGAAGGGCTCCGACAGCTCCTCCAACAGGGAGCATTTTTTACACTTCTCCATGTCCCGGATCCTGCAGATAATTTTCTTTCTGCGGAAATGGACGAACAGCATGCCCGCAAAGGCAAGCAAAAGTAAAATGAACAGAGCAGCATACATAATAGTAACCTATCATCCTATGTTGTTTTGCTCTATTATATGCCGGAATTCGCAAATATGTACCCCAACCATAAAAAGACCCTTGCA
>CAJTSY010000089.1:0-7658 GCA_910578995.1 uncultured Acetatifactor sp. | reverse complement strand
AACGCGGAAAAGGTTACGGAAAAGAAATGCTGAATCCGGCTCTGCAATACGCTTTTCAGATAACCGGCGCAAAAGCAGTAGGTGATACGATGTGTGTTACATACTCTGACTTGATTCAGATTGGAATATAAAAAAAGAAGCAGCCGCCACTACCAATAGTGACGGCTGCCCGCCTCTGGCGGGAAGTTAAACTTATCTTAGAGGGTAGAGCTGCTTCCTCAGAGACTGCCCAGTCCCTCCGCAGCAGCGCCTGCCGCAGCATCCGCCGTGAAAAGGGCCTCGAACTCTTCCCGTCCGATTTTCTCCTTCTGCAGCAGCAGCTCCGCACAGGAATGCAGCACCTTTTCCTTCTCCAGGATGATGGCCTTCGCCCTGGCGTAGCAGTCGTCCACAATGGCCTTCACTTCCCTGTCGATCTCGCCCGCTATGGCTTCGCTGTGGCTCTTGGCATGGGCCAGGTCTCTTCCGATAAATACTTCGTCATCGTCGTCATCGTAGCAGATAACCCCGATATTTTCCGACATTCCGAATCGTGTCACCATCCGCCTGGCCACTTTGGTTGCCTTCTTGATGTCGCTGGAAGCGCCTGTGGTGATATCCTTGAAAATGATTTCCTCCGCAATCCTTCCTCCCAGGGAAACCATAATGTGCTGCAGCATCTGCCCCCTGGTCATGAACATTTCATCCTTCTCCGGCAGCGGCATGGTATAGCCTGCGGCGCCCACTCCCGTGGGAATGATGGAAACGGTATAGACAGGCCCCACATCCGGCAGCACATGGAACAGGATGGCGTGACCCGCCTCATGGTAAGCCGTAATCTTCTTCTCCTTGTCGGAAATCACACGGCTCTTCTTCTCCGCACCGATGCCCACCTTGACAAAGGCCTTCCTGATATCGTCCTGCACCACAAAGCTTTTCCCCTGCTTTGCGGCATTGATGGCGGCCTCGTTCATCAGGTTCTCCAAATCGGCTCCCGTAAAGCCTGCCGTGGTCTGGGCCACCTGCTTTAAATCCACGTCCTCCGCCAGCGGTTTGTTCTTGGAATGCACCTTCAGGATATCCTCCCTGCCGCTGACATCCGGCGAACCCACCGCCACCTTCCGGTCAAACCGCCCGGGGCGCAGAATGGCAGGATCCAGGATATCCACCCTGTTGGTAGCCGCCATAACGATAATGCCCTCGTTGACGCCAAAGCCGTCCATCTCCACCAACAGCTGGTTCAGCGTCTGCTCCCTCTCGTCATGGCCGCCGCCCATGCCGGTGCCCCGGCGTCTCGCCACCGCGTCAATCTCATCTATAAATACGATACAGGGTGAATTTTTCTTCGCTTCTTCGAACAAATCACGGACACGGGAAGCGCCCACGCCCACGAACATTTCCACAAAATCGGAACCGGATATGCTGAAGAAGGGAACCCCGGCCTCCCCTGCCACCGCCTTTGCCAGCAGCGTCTTACCGGTTCCGGGAGGGCCCTCCAGCAGTACGCCCTTGGGAATCCTGGCCCCGACCTTGGTATATTTACCCGGCTCCCGCAGGAAGTCCACGATTTCCTCCAGTTCTTCTTTCTCCTCCTTCAGGCCCGCCACCTTTTCAAAGGTAATATTTTTATCCCCCATGGACAGTCTGGCCCGGCTCTTGCCGAAGTTCATCATCCTGCCGTTGTTGCCCCCTGCATTCTGGGCATTCACCATCATGAACAGGAACACCCCCACCGCCAGGACGATCAGCATGGGCACCAAAGTGGTGAGCACCCAGCCCTGCCTGGGCACATCCCGCACCGGAGGATCAAAACCATAGGAACGGACCAGTTCCTCCGCCTCCACGATATCCGTCACGTACAGCTTCATGTCCGCGCCGTTTGCCAGCTCCACCCTGATATAGCCTGTGGGGACCTCACTGTTGGGGTGGATGGTCACCTCCCGAACCCTTCCCTCCTCCATGTCAGCCACAAACTGCTCCCTGGTATATTCATCGTCCGCCCCGTTCAGGGTGGTCAGTACCGCCACCCCCATGAGAAGCAGGATAATAAAAAGAAAATACGAATTAAATCCTCTACTCTGCCTCAACTTGCAAGCCTCCTGTTTCTTTTCCCACTACATGCTGTTCCACTGACAGGCAGTCCACTCTAAAAAATTCCCGGCAGACAGAACAAACCTTCATTCTGCCCTCTCATTCCCCGTCAGATTCAAACTGCACCACACCGATGTATGGCAGGTTGCGGTATCTCTGATCGTAATCCAGTCCATATCCTACCACAAATTCGTCAGGAATCTGAAAGCCCGTGTAATCCACATCCACATCTACTACCCGCCTCTCCGGTTTGTCCAACAGGGTGCACAGCCTCAGTGACCGCGGCCCCCTGGCCCAGAGCATCTCCAAAAGGTAGCTTAAGGTTCTGCCGCTGTCCACTATATCCTCCACCACAATGACATCCTTTCCCCGGATGGGATCGTCCAGATCCTTCACGATCTTCACCACACCTCCGGATTTGGTTCCGCTTCCGTAGCTGGACACCGCCATGAAATCCAGTGACACCGGCACCGTGATTCTCTTTGCAAGCTCGCACATGAAGAAGCTCCCGCCCTTCAGCACGCAGATCAGGTGCACCTGCCTCCCCTCATAATCCTTACTGATCTGATCCCCAAGAATCTGGATCTTTGCATCCACTTCCTCCTCAGTCAAGAGTACCTTAATGCGTTCCGCCATTTTCTTCCTCCGTTTCGCTGCCACTGCAGAATTTCTCCTCCAGGAGCCTTACCCGTAAAATCCGTTCCGTGTTTCCGTCCACCTTGAAAGCCTCGCTGATCCGCCAGCCCGGCAGCCATATGACATGATTTCCGGCAGCCAGCAGGGGAATGCGGTCCCGCATCTGCCGTGGAATTTTTTCGGTAATCATGTAATCCTTCAGGGATTTATGCACCGTATTGCCCATCCTGTCCGCAATCGTAAGGAAATCTCCCTGCCGCCGTGAACGAATCACCACACATTCTTCTATTTTATCATAGTCAAACCATTTCGTATACCGTTTTGCAGGAACTTTCCATCCTTTTTTTATAGAAAATCCCATAAATTCCATTCTGCCCCAATCCCCCAGATCATAAACAAGGGGAGCCTGAAATATTTTGTCTCCCAGGGCTGCACGGATGACCTGCCTCCCATTCAGATCCGGGCCCACGGGTGCGTGGTTCTCCCTTTCTGCCTCCCGGCACGGCGCTTCGAGGCTCTTCCCTTCCGCCTCCCTGGCTGGCGCGCCTTCCATGCCCAGACATCCTTCTCCCATGCCTTCTGTCCGCCCTCTCCTCTCCAGAACCACAGTGCCATACTCCCTCCTGGCCAGAATCCCAAAGGGAAGAGTGATTGTCCTGTTCCCCGGCCGCTCAAACAGCCCGGCGGTATCCCGTATATGAATCTCCGAAATATCCTTCCCTGTGGGAGACAGACCATTTAGCAGGGCAAAGAGCATCCGCTTCTGGAGAACCCTGTGAAATCCCAAAAAATCTTCCACCCGGATCCGCCACCCTGTCTCCCCGTCTCCTCCGGCACATTTTCCCAGGGCCTCCCGGGTCTGTTCCTCCAGATAGTCCTCCGTCTCCCTCAGAAGCTCCCCTGTATGCCCCATGTGCGCCACGGCCCTCCCGGCCACCTGCTCCTGGGCATAGGGCAGGATATGGTGGCGGATGCGGTTGCGCCGGTAGTCGTCCCCCTCGTTTGTGATATCGCTGCACCATCTCTGTCCCCTGCTTTCCAGATACGTCTCCACCTCCCGGCGCTCCAGGCACAGGATAGGGCGGATGATCTGTCCCCTCACCGGCGCGATTCCTCCCAACCCTTTCAGGCCGCTTCCTCGGAACAGGTGGAACAGCATGGTCTCCGCATTGTCATTGCTGTTGTGGGCCACCGCAATCCTGGCCCCTCCCATCTGTCCTGCCGTCTCATAAAATGCTTCATACCGAACACGTCTTCCCGCGTCCTCCTCCGAATAACCCATTTCCCGGGCATACCCGCGCACGTCTGCCTTTTTCAGGAAGAAGGGCACCCCGTACCGCCCGCACAGCTCCTCCACATAACGAGCATCCTCCCCTGCCCCGCTGCGGATCCCATGATTGACATGCACCGCCGCCAGGGACAGCGGAATCTTCTCCCTGTAGGAAAGCAGCAGCAGAAAAAGGCAGACCGAGTCCGCCCCTCCTGATACTCCCACCACGACCCTGTCATAGGGTTCCAGCATATGATGGGACTCCATATAAGAAAATACCTTTTTTTCCGTTTCCCTTATGATATCCATATCAACATGTTATCTCAAAAACGGGAAAAAATCAAGTCTCCCAGACCCCGATCACCCCGATGGTCATATCGTCATAGACCCTCCCGGCGCTGGCGTGGAGCGCAATCTGGAGCAGCCTCTCCGCGATCTCCCCCGGGTTACGGTCCTGAATCCCGGCAATGATGCTCACCATGGTATTTTCATAATCCTCCCTGCCGAAGGCATCCACCACGCCGTCCGAGACCATAATTATGTAGTCATTATCCTGAAGCTGTCTGCACAGGGGCTGTACCTCCACCTGCCCGAAAATGCCCAGGGGCAGGTTTCCGGTGACAAGCTGCTCCACCTCATGTCCCCGCTTCAGGAAGGTGACGGCTCCCCCGATCTTTCTCAGCTGGCAGTTCCCCTGGTACAGGTCGATTTCACAAATGTCCAGTGTGGGATGGTTGGAGTCTGTGCCCGCCACAAACAGGGCTGTATTTACCATGTTGACAGCCGTGTCGGTTTCATATCCTGCCTCCAGCATCTTTTCCATCAGATCCAGTACTTTCTCGCTGTCCCTGCCTGCCTTCTCCCCGGAGCCTGTGCCGTCTGACAGCATTACCGTGACCTTTCCCTTTTCCGCCTCCAGCACCGCATAATTATCCCCTGAGACCTCCTCTCCCTCCTTTACCGCCCTGGCAAAGCCTGTAAGGGCCAGAAATCCAGTCTCTTCCTCCAGCACAAAGCTCTGGGGGGAGGACTCCACCACACTGGGGCTTGTGACGGAAGGCGCGAACCGCCTGTCCAACAGCACGGAAATCATATCCGCCGCATCCTCAGCGGATACAGTGGCCCCTTTTGAAGTGTACATAGTCAGCACAACGGCCTGCCTGCCTCCTTCCCTTGGCAGATAACAGGGCCCCTCCACCCGGATTCCCTCTTCTGCCAGAGCCTGCACCAGGCGCCGCTTCTTTTTCCCCTCCATGGGCCAGTATACCAGCACTTCCCTTGCAGCCTCTGTCATGATCTTTGCCATTTCAACCAGATGCCCGCTGATAATCTGCCTGTTTTCCCACAGCCTTCTCTCCATCAGAACCGTTTCCCGGTTCTCCTGTTCCGGCTCAAATTCCCCGTCATAGCTTCTGGCCAGCTCGTAAAAGCTGTCCGCATAATTTAAAAGCCTCCGCCTGCATAGATCCGACACCTGTGCCGTCTGCAGTTCCTTTTCCTCGCGTCTCACCACGTCAAAGCACTCCTTTCCGCTGCCATTTCCCTTCCGCAGCAGTATCATTATAGAAATGGGCGGAAACATTTTTTGTCAAAAACGCAAACCTCCTCCCCTAAAGTTTTACGACAAAAAAAGCGGAAGCCTTATGCCTCCGCCTAGTCTTTCTGTTTAAAAAGGATCTCATCTTCATACACAAGCCCCAACTTTTCCCTTGCCACGTTCTCGATATAGCCCTTGGTCTGAACCTCCTTGCCAAATCTCTCGATTTCCTTCCCCCGTTGGTTCTCTGCCTCGATCTGCAGATCCAGGGCCGTTATCTCCTCATTCCTCGCGTCGATTTTGTCTTTCAGATTCAGGCTTCCCATCTGGACCAGAAGCAGAATCAGCACTACCAGCAGTGTCACCAGGAACATGCTGAACCGATTCTGAACCCTCTTTCGGTATGCAACCTTCCTCCGTCTCGCCATACTTTGTCCCCCGTCCCTTCTCATGCCTTGAAATTCATTTTAAGTGCTTTCAGGAAAAACGTCAACCTGTTTTTGAGAAATCTTTTCTGCCGCCTGACCAGTTTTCCCACGCCCCGTTTCATTTTTCGCCCTGCAGCCCCCGCCGGCCGGAATGTCCATCTGATGAATTTTCCCACAATCCCCAGGATCCACCCCAGTGCAAGGGAGGTTACTTTCACAAACAGCGGGCTGACCAGCTTTATGTAACAAATCATTCCCGTCATGGCCCCGATCACGGCAAACCACCGCAGCGTCCCGTTGCTCTCGTGGTACATCAGCAAAAACACCTCCGCGCCGCAGTAGAGCCAGAAAACCATGTCCTCCACAGAAACCCAGAATCCGCCATGGGGAATTACCCTTCGGATGATTCGCAGGATATCATACACAAAGGTAATGAACACACCCATCATCAGGGAATGCAGGAGGAATTCGCCTTCGCTGACCATCCCCTTACCGGAACAGCCTGCTCAGCAGAGATTCGTTCTTATGTCCTGCGCTCGCCACATCGGAATAGGTAAAGCTGTCAATCTTGCCGTCTATGTCCACTTCCCCTTTTTCCAGGGTCAGCCTGCTGACATGAAGGTCATTCCCCTTGATCATCAGCATACCCTGTTCCGTCTCCAGCAGAATCTCGTGTATGTCAAAGGAAAGCACATCATTGACGCCATTCACTGTGCAATTCCTGCGGTTAGTCATTGCCACCTTATGCATGCGGGTGCTCCCGCCCAAGTCTTCCATAAAGCCCTCCCCTGCAAAGCCGCCCGAAAACAGCGGTTTCGTTCAAGTATTATATCACCTTGAATCAGTATATGAGGAGCCTCACCGAAATAGAACTTTTTACAGGTAACGGAAAAGTTCCTTTGCCTCGTCCTTCTTTACAGTCTCCTGTACGTCCAGCACTTCCACCTTCACTTCCCTGTTCCCAAAGGAGATGGCAAGGATATCTCCCTGCTTTACCTCGGCGGATGCCTTTGCCACCCTGCCGTTTATCGTCACCCGCCCGCCGTCGCAGGCCTCATTTGCCACCGTGCGGCGCTTGATCAGCCTGGAAACCTTCAGATACTTGTCCAGTCTCATAACACAAACCTCCCATTCCCGCCTTTTACTATACTCGTGAGTATAAATAGGAAAAACCCGGCGCATGTTCCTTACCCTGCCGAAGCATTGAACATTCACCGGGTCTTCACGGCCGTCCGCCGGACTGCACTCCTGCCTTCCGCGGAACGGTTCTATTCTACCGCCAGTACTTCAACTCTCCTATAAACAGATGACGTATTATTCGTTCACCATATCCTTCAAAGCCTTGCCTGCCTTAAACTTGGGCGCCTTGGATGCCTCGATCTTCATGGGTTCGCCGTTCTGGGGATTCCTTCCCTCCCTGGCAGCTCTCTCGGATACCTCGAAAGTACCAAAACCTACCAGCTGAACCTTTCCGCCCTTTTTCAGTTCATCAGCAATAACATCCGTAAAGGCTTTCAATGCTTTCTCGGCATCTTTTTTAGAGATTCCAGCCTGATCAGCCATGGCAACGATTAATTCTGTCTTGTTCATATTGATCCTCCTATTAATGAGTTTACATTTTTGTACATTTCACTTCGAAGATATCCCTCTGAAACGTCTATAAATATATATATATGGTTTTTACTGGTTTGTCAAGGCATTTTTCCGGACAAGCCTG
>CAJTSY010000088.1 GCA_910578995.1 uncultured Acetatifactor sp. | reverse complement strand
TTCCCACAAACTGGTCAGCATCCGTGGGCAGGGCGGATATAAACCCAAACGGCATACCGAACTGCACATATCGCAGAATCGAATACCACAATCCCAGTGGAAAGGAAATAATACCGAAACACAGAAATTGTCTCACATAAAAGCCCGCCCGGTTTCTTTCCTTCCATGCCTTCCAAAGCATCAGGACCGCCATGGCAGGCGCCGCCAGGGCCCCCGAAAGCTTTGCCATCATGGAACAGCCGATACAGACCGCCATCAGGACGATTTCCTTATACCCCGGGTTTTCGTACCAGACCAGCGTAAAGTAAAGGGCCATCACCATCAGTAACAGCATCAGGCCGTCATTGTTCAGGGCTCCCCCCGCCATAACCCCAAAGGGCACAAAAGCGGCAATCCCCAGTCCCACGGCCCTCCCCGGGGCAGGGAATCTGAGCCTGACGCCTATCTTATTTACAAAAAACAAAGTCAGCGTCCCATATACAGCCGAGGGAATCTGGAGCAGTTCCTGGGACTCCTGCAGCCCAAATCCGAAAAGTCCGAATATTTTCAGGAAAACCGCGCTCACGGCATGGTACAGCGGCGGCTGGTAGTACTGGTAATAATCGGTGGGATCCAGATCCGGTATTCTTCCCTTTGAATAAATGTAATATACATATCCCATGTGTCCATAATCGTCCGGCGCCAGATTGCCCAGGTCATTCTGGTAGATATGGGACTGGGTCAGGACCACATAAAAAATGCGGAGCAGAAAGCCCCCGAACAGGACAAGCAGCACCACATTCTCCGTCGCCCCTCCTTCGGCCCGGAGGCAGACAAAGCACCAGACCAGCACAGTCAGGAATACAGCCACCCCTTCCCAGAGAACCAGCTCCGGATACTCTTCCGTATGGAATTTCAGCTTCCCCGCCAGAACAATCAGGACCGCTGTAAAAATTCCCATGCAGCTGCACAGGAGTACAAGGCGCCTGTCCTCCAGGGACTTCTTTCTGATAAAAAAATATCCGTTCACAGCAGCCGTAAGCACAAGCAGCAGCACAAATCTTCCCACTGGCAGCTTGTCCGCCCCGTCATGGGAAAAAAGGAAAACGGACAGGACAGAAATTACTCCTATGGCCGTCATCATACAGTTATCTTTCTTCATGATATTCTTTCTCCGTATTTACGTTCCAGACATTTTCCTTATCCCTGCGTCCCTCAAGGACATTTTTTACCGCCTCAAACGCGGTAGCCATGGAATGGTCCATATTGTTGTAGCGGTGCTGCCCGTTCCTGCCGATACAGTACAGGTTCCCGCAGTTTTCGTCCAGATATTCTATCACATCGCCGATCCGTCCATAGGTGTCAAAATAGGCAGGATACGCCTTTTTGACCCGTTCCCGGTGGAACCCCATGATCTCGGCGCCGTCGGACAGGATTCCCATGGACGTAAGTTCATTCCTTGCGTACTCTGCGCATGCCTCCTCCCCCAGGTTCCAGAATTCATCCCCTTCCTGGCAGAAATACTCCAGACCGATGAACATGCTGTCCCCGGGATCTTTCACCATGTAGGGAGACCAGTTGTTGAAGATCTGGATACGCCCCAGCTTTACGCCCCCGTCCTGCACATAAATCCAACAGTCCGGAACCGCGTTATTAATCGTGGGAATCTTCGTCTTATTTTTAAGGTTCAGGGAATGCACCAACAGCCCCACCGTCACAAAGTCCCTGTAAGGAAGTCCCTGCGCGATTTCCCGGATATCCCGGGGCACATCCGCCATGCAGGTCACCAGATCCTTTAAGGGCATACTGGAAAAGACAATATCCGCCTCTTTCGTCTCCGTCTTTCCCTCCTTCTCGTAAAGCACCCTGCCTATGGAACCGTCCGGATTCCTCTCGAAACCGGTAACCCTGCTTCCAAAGCAGATCTCTCCCCCCATTTCCCGGATTTCCCCGGCCACCTGCTCCCACAGCTGTCCCGGCCCGTATTTCGGATACCAGAACTCCTCAATTAGGGAAGTTTCCACCTGCCGCTTCCTGTTTCCGGGAAAAATCTTCTCCCACATGTCTTTTAATATGGCCGTGACAGACAGCCCCTTTACCCTCTGGCTTCCCCAGTCCGCGGAAATGGCCCTGGGGTGCCGTCCCCACAGCTTCTCCGTATAGCTTTCAAAAAACATGGAGTAGAGTGCCTTCCCGAAACGGTTTGTATAGAAATTTTCCAGGGAGCTCTCCTCCCTCTTGCGGACACAGGCCGCAAAATAGGAAAAAGCCGCCCTTACCGTACACAATATCCCCATCTGCCTTATGGTGTCCCATTTCATTGAGATGGGATAATCAAAAAATTTCCCCTGGTAATAAATCCGGCTGACCCTCCGGCGGACCAACATCACCCTGTCTTCCTTTTCGGGATCCGGCCCGCCCTTTTTCAGGCCCGCCCTGCGTCCGAGAACCTTATCGTCATGGGAGGGACTGCCCTGTAGGGGCATTCTGTCCTCCCACCACTTCATTACTTTTTCGTCCTTGGAGAAGAAACGGTGGCCTCCGATGTCCATACGGTTTCCCTGATACCGGACGGTTCTGGAAATCCCCCCGATTGCATCCGTCTCCTCCAAAATCGTAATATGGTGTTCCCTGCCCTGACGCAGGAATTCATATGCAGCTGTCAGTCCGGCCGGCCCCGCTCCGATTATCACAATGTTTTTCACCTGCACCGTCCCATCCTTCCATTCCAGATATTATCCCACCCTTTTCCCGGCTGTACGCACCGTTTCATCATAGCATCCTGTCAGCATTCCGTCAATTCCCATATCCTGCAGTGATTTTTCATACAGCTGCCGGTATCCTTCCCTGCGGCTCTCCTCAAAGGCACGCTTCATCCGTTCCACAATCTCCCCGTCCCGCAGCCTTGCGGTGAGCAGCGGCGAAAACCTCCTGCCCTCCAGGGCCACGGCGGCCTCCACCGCCTCCTCAAATGTTTTCTCCACCCCCGTATACAGTCTGGCCGTGTCGGTCACATTGTTCATCCAGTCAAACAGTCCGATGATGTCCACAATCTGCCTGCAGGAACACTCTAGCCTCCGGTAGGAGTCCGGGTATCCCCGGGAACCGTCATACCAGTAATGATGGCCCAGGGCCACCGGGGCGTACTTTTCGGTTGATTCCCGCCCGGAAAGCCATGTGGCCCCCACCAGGGCATGCAAATGAGCCATTTCATACTCTTCCTCAAACCACTGCCTGGCCGTATGGGTATACAGGCCCATGAAATTTATCTTGCCCACGTCATGCAGCAGACCTGCCTCCAGGGCAAAGGAAAGGATCTCCCTGCGCTTCTCCTCCGGGCCGGCGATCTCCCTGACGCTCTCAATGTCATCGAAAAATGTCGGCTCCTCCTCCAGGATGATCCCGCAGAAAGCCACTGCCGCCCGGGCCACCACCCAGGAATGGGCATATATTTCCGGCGCGAAACGTATCATCAGCCGGATCATGTACTCCTTGTAGGAAATACTGCTCCCCGTCTCCAGAAAAGTGCAGGAAAGCTGCCGCAGGTACAGAAAGAGCGTCTCGCTTTCCGAGGCTTTCGGGAAAGCGTCCACATAGTCAAGGGCCCTCTGGTACAGACTTCCGATATACTCCTCCCTCTTCGGTATCTTTTCCGGATATTCGCTCAGATACTGACAGTAAAACGCAGGCAGGGAAATAATGCCGTACATGCCGTCCCCGGAAAAGTCCGCGGGGTCCGCTTCGTCCATCAGCTTCTCCAACCTGGCCAGCAGCTCGTCCAGTCCGAACATTCCACAGTAATACTCGATCACGTTGTAGGAAAAACCGGGCCGCAGGGGCGGTTTCTCCTTCCGCTCCGCCGCCTCCTGAAGCCGCCTCTGGTAGACAATGTAGACGGACTCCATCACGGCTTCCACATCCTCCGGGCTCATCTGGTCGTTCTTGCTGTGGGAAATGCTTGCCGCCATCTGCTGATGGGTCATGTAGATAAACCTGTCCCAGGGCAGGCCCGGCTCCTTCTCCTGGTACCCTTTATCCTGAAGGATCTCCAGGGTGCGCCGCACCATGCGGATCTTCTCGCCGGCAGAATTAAACCTGCCCAGGGCCATATTGGCCCGGGAGCGCAGAATATAGCCCCGGGTCTCCCGGTCCTCAATTTCGTCATAATATTTGAGGTAGGCGGCGGCTTCCGTAAAACACAGCCGCATCCGGGAGGTGTAGTTCCGTGTCTGACTCCAGTCCAGTCCCACCAGTTTATTGCACAGTCCATGATACCCCATCCCCAGCCAGTACAGCTGCCGTATCATATCCTCCCTCTTTTTCCTCTGCCTGGCCAGGCTCAGCAGGGCCTTGCGGATCTGGCAGAACAGTCCCAGGTCCAGTTCCTCCCTGCCGTCAAACAGCTGTCCGGCAAACTCCTCCAGGCCCTGTACCTCCTCCGGGCCGGCATCGTAGATATGGTCCAGGGCAGGAAACAGCTCCTCCCGGAGCAGCAGCATATTCCGTTTTCCCTTCTCCTCGGCCTGTCTCTTCTCCCGATCCGCCTGCTTTAAGTAGTCCTCAAAGGACTGGCCCTCCTGCCTTCTGCCCATTGTAAGACTGGCTATCTCTCTCAAATTGGCTATATACTCATCCTGATATGCCTGCATGCCCTCTCCCCCGCTGCCTGTCCGCCTTTCCTGCCTCCACGGATTTCCACTCACACCAAAGCGGACGGCTCTCACCGCCGCCTTCCCTGCCAACCCGGATTTCCGCTCACACCAGACCTGACGGCTCGCATGGCCGCCTTCCCTGCCGCCCTGGACTTCCGTCACCCGAACCTGTCACGCAGAACTTCCTGCAGACGTTCCGGTTCTATGGGCTTGGAACAGTGTTCGTTCATACCGGCCTCCCTTGACAGCCGGATATCCTCCACAAAAGCATTGGCCGTCATGGCCACGATCCAGACGCTTTCCGCATCCTGCCTGGGCAGCCCCCGAATCTTCCTTGCGGCCTCATAGCCGTTCATCACAGGCATCTGAATGTCCATGAAGATAATGTCAAAATATCCCTCCGGCGAAGCCTCAAACTTTTCCACCGCCTCCGCCCCGTTATCCGCCGTTTCCACCTGGACGCCGCTCATGGACAGCATTTCCATGGCAATCTCCTGGTTCAGCGGAATATCCTCCACCAACAGAACATGGTAACTGCTGTAATCCGTGTTCAGGGATGCCTGGCTTCCCTCCTGCTCTCCCTCCCTGTTCAGCAGGGAAGCCAGGGCCTCCACCAGCCTGCTCCGAAACAGCGGGCACGGTACAAAGGCATCCACCCCCGCGCGCACCGCCCGGTACTCGATCTGCGCCCAGTCCTCCTCCGATACCAGGACAATGGGGAAATCCCGCCCTGCCAGCTGTCTCACATGGGCCGCCAGTTCCAGGGCTGACATATCCTCCAGTTCCTGCCCCAGGATCATGGCACAGGGCATATGTCCCTCATACTGGGCCTGGGTCAGGGAAGTCACCGCCTCCAGGCCGCTCTTCACCCGGACCAGGATGAGACCGCTTCCCTCCAGGCAGCCGGCAATCTGCCGCACCCTGTCCTCCCTACCCTCTGCCATCAGCACGGTTCCCCCTGCGGGCAGCTCCGTCTCCTTCCTGCCCTGGACCGCCACCGCTACCGGCAGCTGTACGCAAAAGCGGCTTCCCACTCCCTCCTGGCTGGTCACGGTAATCTCCCCGCCCATGCGCTCCACCAGATTCTTCACAATGGACATCCCCAGTCCCGTTCCCTCGATCCTGCTGATTGTAGTATTGTTGACCCTCTCAAAGGGAATGAAAATTCTCTTCAGGAATTCCTGGCTCATGCCGATTCCGTTGTCCTCACAGGTAAAATCCAGGAGCACTTTATCCTTATCCAGGGGCCGTTGGGCAAAGGATGTCCTGATTTCACCGTTTTCCTGTGTATATTTTACCGCGTTTCCGATTATATTCACAAGAATCTGGCGCAGACGCAGGGGATCCCCGATGAGGCTTTCCTCATAGATCTGTCCGATCTCCAACTGCAGATCCTGGTTTTTCTGCACCGCCTGGGGACGCGTGATCACCGCAATATCATGAATCAGATCCGAAAGGGAGAAAATCTCCTCGTTCAGCGTCAGACGTCCGCTGTCGATCCTCGACATGTCCAGAACATCATTCACAAGGCTCATCAGATGTCCCGATGCCGTCTTGATCTTCAGCAGGCAGTCCTGCACCCTGGCCTTTTCGTCTATATGGGCCAGTCCGATGGAAGTCATGCCCACGATGGCATTCATGGGCGTCCTGATATCGTGGGACATGTTGGACAGGAAACTGCTCTTGGCCTGGTTAGCGGCCTCCGCCGACTTCAGGGCGTCCTCCAGAGCCGCGTTCATATGCTCCAGCTGGGCAATATGCTGCATCTGGCCATACACCGTATCCAGGATCCACAGCTCATGCCCCCCGTCCAGACATGCGACGGCGGTTCCCAGTCCCCTGGCCGCCTGCTCCGGATCCATGCCCAGCAGCTTCTCCCTGGAAAGCCCCGACAGTTCGCAGGCCACATCGTCCGCATATAAGACCCTGGCCGTGCCCACCCCTCCCCGCTCTACCACAAGGTATCCTTTTCCCTTCCTAATTTCCCCGTTTGCCATATTTTCCATGGATCACCTCATTCAACATCCGGTACAGTTTCTCTACTTCCACAGGTTTGGACAAATGCCCGTTCATGCCGCACTCCACGGATTTCCGCAGGTCGTCGTCAAAGGCATTGGCCGACATGGCCACGATGGGAATGGTACGGCAGTCCTCCCGTTCCATTCCGCGTATCCTCCGCGTTGCCTCCAGGCCGTCCATCACCGGCATCAGGATATCCATCAGTATCACGTCGTAAGTGCCCGGCTCCGTATCGGAAATCCGTTTTACCGCCTGCGCTCCGTCGTATACACAGTCCACCTCAAATCCCCGGTCCTCCAGCAGACATCTCGCAATCTCCGAGTTGATCTCGTTGTCTTCCACCACCAGAACCCGGCGGCCCGCAAAGGAAACGTCCTCTTCCGCTTCCTCCGTCCCCATATCCTCCCCCAGTTTCATCAGAACCGTAAAGCTGAAGGTACTGCCCTCTCCCGGTTCGCTCTCCAGGGTGATATTGCTTCCCATCATCTGGACCAGGCGGCTGCTGATGGAAAGTCCCAGGCCCGTCCCCTGCCGCTTTGCCGGATCCTTTCCCGAGGCCTGCTCAAAGGAGCGGAACACCCTGTCCTGGTCCTCCTTTGCAATCCCGGTTCCCGTATCCCTGACGGCAAAGAAAACCGCCGCCCCTTCCCCGGCGGGCTTTCCCTCCTCCACGGTCAGGGTCACCCTTCCGCCCTGGGGCGTGAATTTCACCGCATTCCCCAGCAGATTGATAAGCACCTGGCTGATCCTCAGCCTGTCCGCCACAAACCACTCATGGGAAATCCTGACATCGGGAACAAAATCGATTCCCCTGGACGATGCCTGGGGCGCAATGAGCTCCCTGATGGTTCCCAGCATTTCATGCATATTGAAGGGAGCAGGCTCCAGTCTCATCTTGCCGCTCTCTATCTTGGACATATCCAGGATATCATTGATAAGCCCCAACAGGTAATCCGAAGAAGACCTGATCTTCTGCAGGCAGTCCAGTATCCTTTCCTGGCTCTGGTTCTCCTGCAGGGCAATGGCCGTCATGCCGATGATACCGTTCATGGGGGTACGGATCTCATGGCTCATACGGGACAGGAAATCTGATTTCGCTTTACTTGCAATATCATGCTGCTGCTGGTTCAGCTGTCCCTGGATCACCCTTCCCAGGCGTTCCAGGTCGTGACATGTCTCCGCCTCCTCCAGAAGCCGGGGCCCCAGTCCCAGAATGCAGATATTTCCCATATAGTTTCCGCTGTCATACATGGGCAGGACCAGTCCGCTCTGCCCCGGTTCTGTCCCCAGGAAGCACTGCAGCGTCTTCTGTCCGCTGTCCTCCGGAGAGAAGTATTTTATCTCCTCCTCTCCCAGCCATCCGCAGAATGCCTTACGGTCTTCCTCCATATATTTCCGCACGGTTTCCTGCGCGACTGACCCGTTTTCATGCCACTGGTACTCCAGGTAACTGGAATTGAAATCCGGCCGCAGAATGGACACAAGCACGCCCTCCGCCTGATAAAAACGGCCGATCTTGCGCGTCATCAGGGTCATCTGGGCAGGGAAATCCGCCCCCTTCCCGAAAAGGTTCAGGGCCACGGATATCAGGTCCACATCTTCCCCATAATCTATGCTGTTGACCTCCCGTCCGTTCAGGACCGGAAGCTCGTCCTTCCCGTCCTCCGGCAGATCCTCATAGAAGACATAACGCCTGGTAACGCCGGGATTCACAAATCTTCTGGCCAGTTTTGCCCTGCGGATCAGCCTCTCCACACTGCGCTCCCGCTTTCTGCATGCCAGGCCGGCATACAGCTCCACATTGAACATGGCGGCCTCATGTGCCGCTGAAAACTTCTCCAGCAGCTCTTCCGTAAATGTCTCCGCCTGCTCTCTGGTCAGATTCTCCAGCCACAGGATAAAGTCGTCCCCGTCGAGCCGGAACGCCTGCGCCTGCTGTCCGGTCCTGTCCGCAAGCCTGCCGCAGCTGCTGCGGATCACCCATCCCAGTTCTTCCAGAATCATGTCCCCGAATACAATGCCGTTCTTCTCGTTACTTTCCTTCAGCCGGTTCAGGAACAGGTTGACAATGACCCCGTCCTGTACGCCGTCCTGGAGCCGTTTCCACCGCTCCTGCAGCTGCTGCATGCCCACACTGAACACGGAAAGTCCGGTGATGCTGTCCGTTGCGTTTTTCCGAAGCTGTTCCGCTTCCTTTTCCTTCTGTTCCTGAATATCCCGGATACTCCCGATGAGCTTTCTGCGCCTGCCTTCCGTGTCATACACGGCTTTGCCCGACAGCGCCACCCACAGATAATCCGTTCCTCCCGGCCACCGCAGCCGGAACTCCGCCGTTATCCTGTCCTCCCCGCTGTGCAGCGCCGCCATGACTACCTCTCTGTCATCTTCATGGATGCTCCAGCTGCCAAACGTCATATCCTCATTATCCCCGCACTGCCATCTTCCATTCATGGCAGGGTGGTTTACGATATCCAGGATACGGCTCTGGAACTCATATGAAAAGAACACATCCCTGGAAGATTCCAACGCCATCCTGTAACGTTCCTTCTCCTCCAGAAGGATGTTTTCTGTCTCCTTCTGGCTGTCCGTCAGCTCCTTCACCACATCATACAGCGCGTCTATCTCCAGGATATCAGAGGGCCTGAAGCCCCGAAGCCCCTCCTGTCCACCGCTGATACACTGCATCAGCTGCTGTACCGGCCTGGTCAGGTGTCTCACCAGGAAGTAAATACCCAGCACCCCGAAAATGAGTCCCACTAAAATGGCGGCCATCATCCACAGATACAGCTGCCGGCTTATGCCAAACAGATCCTCCTCGGTGTCAAGTCCGATAAGCACCCACTCCGTATCTTCATAAGGAACATTATTGCTGTACAGCCTCAGCGGGGAAACCACGGCATAGATATCCTGCTTTTCCAGGCGGATGTCCTTCACCTTAAGCAGGCCGCCGTCATCGGTCTCCTGCAGCAGGAAATCATTCCCCTGGGAACTGACCAGATTGTACAGAAGCCCCTTACCCACCAGGGGCGTATAACTGCCGTCCCCGCGCCGGACAGCCAGCAGATACCCCGACTGCTGGGAATCATTTAACTCCGTGGCCGGAAAATAATCATACAGCACCCTGCCGGAAACCTCCACCCCCAGCACGCCGTATACCTTACCCTCATGCCGCAGGGGCACCGAATATGTAATCATCTCATAGGAGTCCGGCATTTCCTTTTCCATGGAAAAAGGCAGCGACCAGTATCCCAGGTCCACGGTGTCGGCATCCCCGTGCTCCGCCCCGGCCCTCCAGGGCTCATAGAAGAAATTGTCGGAAGCATTCTTCCCCATGCCGTCCATATGAAAACGGGTAGTCCATGACGTATCCAGGGGAACATTCCACTCCCTGGACAAAAGCTTGTTTCCCCTCTCCAGAAGCAGGTCCGAACCATTCACCGGACTTGTATAAGGATCCGAATCCCTGATGTAAAATCCGTTAAAATCCCCGGCTTCCTCCATATCCCGCCCTGTCAGAACCAGGAAAATACCCGTGGTGGAATGACTGCGCAGAATGTCCCTGCACCCCGGGAAAAGCAGCGCCAGCAGCTCCTCCCTCCGCTCCTCCGAATCCAGAAGCCCGTCCACGCCCAGATTCTTTTCCTCCAAATAAGTGTCCAGAACCCTGTCCAGGACCTCCTCCTGCTCCTGTACGGAAGCCCACCGCTGAATCATGTCGTTCTGCAGGATTACCTTCCTGTTTTCCACCAGACGGCTCATCATGCCCCTGGAGTATTCCTCCAGCATTCCCGTGATTCTTCTGGTCACCAGGGTACCTATGGTGATCATACTCTGTATCAGCATGATGGCTATCAGCGGAATCAGAAAAAACATAAAGAGTGTTCTTTTTTTCTTTCCCTGACGTCTTTTTTCCAATCCATCCATAGTCATCCCTGCCCGCCTGCCGCAGATTCCAATGCGTCGCAGAATGATTGATACCATTCCTCAAAGGCCTCCTCCGTCACATAGGGCGCCGACGCCTCCTCCAGGCCGGCCCCCTGCTCCATGGCCGCTGCCACGCTGTCCCGGTCCTGGGCCGCCTTATCCGCAAGATGATATTCCAGCACCTTCCTGGCCGCGGAACCGTTCTCAAAACTCTTGTTGGTATACAGGCTCATCCCCTGCATCTCCCCGAACACAGTAGTCAGGCAGTCATAAGTCTTCGGCGCCACCGTCAGCTCCCACTCCCCGATAACCTGATCCAGCTTTTCCCTGCTGTTTGCCTCCCTGCGCACCGGCAGATAACCGGACACCCCGCCGAACTGCAGGTTGTTGTCCGCCTCCGTAAACCATTTCAGGAATTCCACGGCGGCATACTCGTGCTGTCTGTCGGATTTGCTGACCACCATGCCCGCGCCCTGCTGTACCGCATAGTCTTCCCCGCCCTGAAAAACAGGAGCTTTCATGACGATATAATCAATCTCATAGCTCTCGTTTTCCAATTCCACCTGATTGGGAAAATACATGGCGGAAGTGGTGGAACCCGTGTATGCCAGCAGGTCCCCTGTCTTCACGTCGTCGGAGCGGAACGAGCCATATGCCCCGAAATACCCTTTGACCATAGGGACATAATAATTCTCCCACAGACGATACATCTCCTCCCTGGGCGTATTGATCGTCAGCTGGCCGTTTTCCACCTGGAAAATCTCCACACCAAGCTGGCGCATGCCTATGATAAAGTAGTTCGCCACCGCGTCCCGTCCGTAAAACGCCTTCCCGTCCCCCGCCACATCAGGAGTCTGGCTGTCGGTCCACTCATAATACGCCCTGGCCGTGGCGGTGACCCCCTCCATGGTGCCCAGATCCTCCAGGGACGCCCCCGTGGCCGCCGCAAAAGGCTCCCAGTCCGTCCTGTTCAGCATCAGGATCTCCGTGGACTTTGCAGTGGGAAAAATGCGCAGTGTGCCGTCAGCGGCGATACATCCCTCCTCGATATAGGAATCCACATATTTCTCCAGCTCCTCCTGGTCCAGGTAATCGGACAGGTTGGCCAGGGCCCCCGCCTGCTCTACCTCGTAGGCCGTATCCGCATAGGAGGAAAAGAGATCCGGCATTTCATCCGCCCCCACCTTCCCGCTGATGGAATCCCGCACAGCGCTCTCCAGATCCGAAACCGAGCCCTGGCTGAATCCCTGCACATAGATTCCCATCTCCCTTCCCACGGTTTCGTTAAACTCCTCCACCAGTGCGTCAAACGCCGCCTGCTGGGAGCCGTTATAGTAATGCCATATGGTAAGGGACACCGGATTTCCTGGATCCAGGGGACTCTTTTCCCCGCACCCCGCAAGCCCGAATGCCGCCGTTGCCGCAAGACAGACAACTCCCACCGCCTTTTTTCTGTATTTCCTGTTTTTTCTGTTAATCCAATTTATCATAAATAATGCTTTCCTTTCTAATGTTATGATACCCCCTGTATAAAAGCATATCATATTACATTGAAAATGGAAAGCATGAAATTCCCGGTCTCCGGGTAAAATCAGGATAAGGTCAGGACTGACCGCGCAGCCGGCCGACCTTTCCTATTATGATCAGGGTTCCCACCATCAGCACCACTGCCACCGGCAGGGCGATCACCGGGGGCAGCAGCGCCCAGGCCGTGCCGTAGAAACCTCCTCCCTCCGCGGCGCTCTCACCGCTCCCCGCAAGCAGCGGCGCCCCAAATGCCGCAGTCAGAATAACTGCCAGAAGGATTCGGCAGACTTTTCATTGCGGGCCTGTACATACAAAAAAGCCATGACAACCCTGTCATGACTTCGCAAATATCCTTGATTCATCATAACAGCGCTCCGCCCCGAAAAAGGGCGACAGTCTCTGGGATCTTATCCCAGAACCCGACAGGAAACGCCCGGCATGGCGCTCTCCGTCTCGGCGGAATCCCCTTTCCGCTCCCTTCCCATGCCGGGGATCCCAGGAAACGTACTCTTGTCTTCCGCGCCTCTATCATGCTAATGGAGTAATCATAGTGGAAAAATGGATGAATGTCAATGTTATTTTGAAAATTCCTCCGGAAAACAATAATATAAGGTCTCGGGATTTTCGTGCGAAACAGTTGCGCAAAACAGCCGCAGCAGCTATAATGATAACGGACTTCCAGGGAGGATCGCCATGATTTTAAGCGTCAGCAGACGAACCGACATTCCAAACTATTATTTAGACTGGTTCTGCAACCGTCTTCAGCAGGGGTGGCTCTATGTGCGCAACCCCATGAATGAGCGGCAGGTCAGCCGGATAGAACTGTCACCGGAAACGGTGGACTGCGTTGTATTCTGGACGAAAAATCCCGCTTCCATGATGGAGCGGCTTTCCCTGTTGGGGCCATACCCCTATTATGTCCAGTTTACCCTCACAGGGTACGGCAGGGATGTGGAGCCGGGGCTGCCCGATAAGCGAAGCATACTCCTGCCCCGCTTCCAACTGCTCTCCCGCGCCATCGGAAAAAAGAGGGTGGTATGGCGGTATGACCCGATCCTGTTCAACCCGGTTTACACGCCCTCCTATCACCTGAAAGCCTTTGCGGAAATCGCGGAAACCCTGGAGGGATATACGGAAACGTCTGTTATCAGCTTCGTGGATATGTACTCGAAAATTCAGAAAAATATGAACGTCCTGCAGATCAAGGCGCTGCCGGAAAAAGAACTGTCAGAGTTTGCCGGTCAGTTGGCAGCCATCGCGAAGAAGCACGGAATTTCAGTGCGCTCCTGTGCCGAAGCCCTGGATCTGGAAGCGGTGGGAATCCGCCATGGAAGCTGTATTGACCCCGGGCTGATCGAAGAGATCACCGGCTGCCGGATTCTGGCCGCAAAGGACAGGAACCAGCGGAAAGAATGCGGCTGCGCGGAAAGCGTGGAAGTCGGGGCATACAATACCTGCAAAAGCGGCTGCCTGTACTGCTATGCCACCTTCAGCCCCTCGGCGGTCCGCTCCCGCACGGAACGCTGTGACCCTCACTCTCCGTTTCTCTGCGGCGCTCTGACCCCCGAAGACAAGGTGAGCCTGCGGAAAATGAAATCCCTGAGAGACGGGCAGCTGCGCCTGCCATGTTGAACTTCCCGGCGGCATCAGCGGCCCCCATACCCAGGGCTTCTTGCGAACTGTACTGCCTTGACGACGAAGCCCTGCCAACGGCCCCCTCTTCCTGAATAAACGTGCCAGTTATTTTCCGATATTTCCTGCCCGGACAAGCCGGAGCCAAAATTATGCCACAGTGTACTGAATTTCATTGTTAAGCGCATAAAACGCCCGTATAGGCTATCTGGCGAGCAGGCTGTTGACCCACACGAGATAACAGGCAAAATCCCCGATCCTTTTCCTGCAATACGGGTTCTCGTCCTCCTGCCCCAGCACATCCCTCCAGGCAGCCGCCTCCCCTTGCATTTTCAGATACCTGGCGAGCTGGTTTATTTTGATGATAAGCATATTATGGCAGGAAGTGCGGGCAGCATCGTTATCCGCCTTTTGTTCCCTGTCCCACAGCAGCCAGGAGGAACGGTAGCGCATATACTTCGTGGCGGCTTCCACCACTTCCCCATACAGCTCCAGGGCATCGCTGTCCGTTCCTGCCTCATCAGCCATCTCCCTGTGCAGTGCCGCCATCTCCTCCATGGAAAGGCTCATGGGAAGGGACAGATAATCTTCATATACTGAAATCATAATGTTACCTCACTTTTTTCATCACTTCATCATCGCCAGCCAATTCATCTGCCCGACCTTGGGATCTTAACAACATGGTTAAGAATTACCACAAGCCGGCCCCAGGCTACACCGTCACATTGAACAGATTCCTCAGCTGGTTCGCAATATCGTCGCTTGTGGCATTCAATGACGCGGCCTCATTAATGTCCGACAGCGTCCCCAGTTCCCCGTTGGAATCGCTGTAATTATACCCGATGGTATAGACCGGCACCTGCAGACCCGCCACAATCGGCGTAATCCGTGTCAGGCTGAACCCCTCGTTCTGCTCCCCGTCGGAGAGCACGAACAGCATCAGCTTCGCGTCCGGAATCTCTTCCGCCTTCTCGGCAAGCATATTTAAAGCCACCAGTACGGCATCATATGTGGCCGTGCTTCCCCCTTCGGCCAAGTTTTTCACCTCGCCGGAAAAATAGGCCTTCTGCGTGGCGTCAAACTGCGCAATGGGCAGGT
Source organism: uncultured Acetatifactor sp. (assembly GCA_910578995.1). Lineage (GTDB taxonomy): Bacteria > Bacillota > Clostridia > Lachnospirales > Lachnospiraceae > Acetatifactor. The sequence goes on along the minus strand of CAJTSY010000088.1, from coordinate 2,854 downwards.
TGACCGTCACGTCGCTGGAATAGCTGACCAACCCGATATAATGCTCCGAGCCGATATAGGCGGATGCATTGATCAGGGACGACTTCAGCGAGTTCAGGGGCTCGCCGCCCATGGAGCCGGAGACATCCGCCACAAACACGGCGATAATGGGCTTGCCACCGTTCTTATTCTGCTTCCACACCTTCTGCGCCGTCAGGTAACCCGTGCCGTCCAGTCCCGAATCCTCTCCCACATACTCATCATGACGGTTAAATCCCTTCTCGGACGCAAGTTTCTGGCTGTCATCGTTCAGACAATAATCAACGAACAGCTTCGCGGCATCCCTTTCCTCCTGAGAACAGTAGTCAAATGTATAGACCGGATGGTCATGGCGGATTCCGGCCGGAATATAGACATAGTTCGCCAGTTCCGGCGTGTTGATATAGGCCTGCTCCTCCATCACCATGGCGTTGATGACCCCCTTCGCCGCCTGATTGCGGAGCACTGCCGTGGTATAGGCTACCGGCGGTGAGGATTTCTGGTATTCGAGCAGCTTCGACTGGGCCTTGTCCGACAGGGGATTGGTTTCGTCAAAGGCTTTTAACATCGCCGTCAGAATATTTAACCCCGTGCTTGAAGTATAGGGATTCGTGTAGGCAAACAACAGATCCCTGGCAAGCGTTGCGTCGAGCACATTTGCCAGCGTCGCTTCCTTGTATTTCTCGATAAATGTGTCATATACGTCCTTTTTAATCAGAATGCCCGCCGTATTTCCGGCAATACGGTCCGTCAGCTTCTCCGTCCCGATTCCCGATGATTTGAGCATCTTCCCCCAGGCATCGTTGGACGGAATAAAAATCTCCGGCTGATACGCGCCTGCCGCCATATAGGTCACAACCTCGCCGGATGTAATTTTCCGGACTGAAACCGTTACCTTCTTATCCCCCACTGTATACCCGGCCTTGTTAAACTCCTGTGCAATGATATTGATCCAGTCGTCCGGCGCCTCCGCCGAGAGCTCCGTCGCAGCCGCAATCTCAAGATTAATCTCCCCGCTGCCCGCAACCGTGATAGGGAACGTGGAAATATCCGCCAGCGCCTCCGCCTCCGACACCTCATCCGAATAAATATCCAGTACCGGATCCGACACCTGGGAAACCCTTACCTTTTTTAACATGGAGGCAAGCTCCGTCTCCGCGTCCTCATAGCTTAGAGAACCCGAATTCCTGTCCGTGCGGACCGAATCCCCGCCGCAGCCCGTCAGGAGCCCCGCAAGCAGGACTGCCGCCATTGCCAACGCCGTTTTCTTTTGTCTTCTCATCCTTTTCCTCTTTTCTGCGCCCTGTGCTGCGCCTTTTATCCTCTGTTTTGCTCATCCTCAATGGAAGAAAGAATCGTGGATTTGTAGATATCCAACATCTCTATGCTATTGTCATCCCCGCCCTGCTTATTTAAAAAGTCCGCCAGCGCAAACAAGAATTCCTGTACCTGCTGCAGCTGCTTCTGTCCCTCCTCATGGCAGACTGCAAGTTTCTCCTGCACCAACCGGACATCCTTTTCTTCCTCCTCATCGGCCACGTCAAGATAATTTAACACCTTCCGGACATTTTTACAGAGATACTGCTCCACCCGGTCTAAGATATCCTGGGTGTTGGAAAGGGCATCCGCTCCGTTGACATCCAACAGATGGGATAGTTTATCCTGATGCTCGTCCATCATGTCCAACTGAAGTTTTAACTGCAGCAACGGCTGCGCCAGCGCTTTCCACTTATGCGAAGCATATTCCGTCAGCAGCCCCCGTATCCTCTCGGAATCCATCTTTTTCGAGACGGACAGGACTTCCCTGTGCTTCTCCTGCTCCCGCAGCGCCTCCTGGCGCATCACCTCGGCCTTCGCGGCTTCCTCGTCCCGTGCGCTCTGCCACTTCCGCTGTTTTACGGCATCCGAGACATACAGCGCGGTAACGGCGACGCTGATCACTGCGCTGACGGAAAAAAGGATATTGCGCAGGCTGCGGTAAAACCGGATGCCGTAATTGATGACAATGCCGTGCATGCCAAGATGCAGACAGACACAGGCGACTGCGGAACAGCCCACCGCGATTACGACATAGATGAATTTTACTTTCTGCTTTCTGTCCGGCATAATACTGGCTCTCCTCTCGGTATCTTCTTAGACGCTTATCAACAAAATCCTGCACATTCCGGCAAAATTTCGGCTCGGCTTGTCCAGACCTGGATTTTTGCAGAAATAACTTGCGGTCTGTAATTGCCGGAACCTGGAATCCGTACCATACGCCGGGCGGAATCCTCACAGGTTATTTCGTAATGCTTCCTTAAGACGGATAATCTCCGCCGTATCCTGCAGATCTTTTGCACGCTTTTGCTGCATTCCCACCATATCGGAATGCGTAAGGAATCCGCGCAGCAGCTCCTCTTTCTGCGCGATAAGCAGGAGGTTCTGGGCAATGAGCTGCTCTGTGACGGCGATGCTGCGCTGCTGCTCCATGCTCAGTCCTACGTTTGAAGACGGCGTTCCGGGGGTTCTCATCTGCCCGCCCTCCGGCTCTGCCATAAGGACAAGCGCCTCCCTAATCTCCGCAAGCTTCTTCCCCAGCCTTTTTAATCGTTCCAGCTGAATCCTGCACTGCATGGCAACAACCTCCTGCGGAGCCTGGCCATATGCCTTTATCACATATTCATCCATATCCCCGCTGATGGAAAGCAGCTCGTCCACAGAGGACGCCGCCTGCTGCTGCAGTTTTCTGATATTCATCGCCTTTTCCCGCCTGTATCTGGATTTTGCATTTACTCTGTTTTTATTATACCGCAGGATTCAGGGATGTCAACCTTGAATGAAAACCCCGGATTTCTGC
>CAJTSY010000087.1 GCA_910578995.1 uncultured Acetatifactor sp. | reverse complement strand
GAGGTTCAAGGAAATCTACTCCGTATGCGGCTCAGATGGCCGCAGAGACAGCTACAAAGGCTGCACTTATACATGGACTGAAGTCTGTTGATGTATTTGTGAAGGGTCCCGGGTCAGGACGTGAGGCGGCCATCAGGGCATTGTCCGCATGCGGACTGGAAGTAGTCAGCATCCGCGACGTGACTCCCGTTCCCCACAACGGATGCCGTCCTCCCAAGAGACGCCGTGTCTAGTGTGAAAAGAACCGCAGGAGTGATTCTTTCAGCTTAGCGCAGGTTGAAATCAATATCTGTTTGACTACAGGGAAGAAATTAAATTTGCTGGAAGAAGGTGCCGTCAGGCATTGTAAACAGACAGGAAAGAAGAGGAAGAGTAACAATGGCAGTAAATCGCGTACCCGTACTGAAAAGATGCAGGGCTCTGGGACTGGAGCCGTCCTATCTGGGATATGACAAGAAGTCCAAGAGACAGAACGCAAGGGCAGGCAAGAAGGTAAGTGAGTATGGCCTGCAGCTTCGTGAGAAGCAGAAGGCAAAGTTTATTTACGGAGTTCTGGAGAAGCCTTTCCGCAATTATTATAAAAAGGCCGACAAAATGAAGGGAATGACCGGCGAAAACCTGATGGTTATGTTGGAGCGCAGGTTGGACAACGTTGTATTCAGGATGGGATTTGCCAGAACGAGAAGAGAGGCAAGACAGATTGTAGGCCATAAGCATGTACTGGTAAACGGTAAGGCAGTGAATATTCCTTCTTATCTGATCAAGGCAGGAGATGTGGTTGAGATCAGCGAGAAGGCAAAGTCCCTCCAGAGGTATAAGGATATCGTGGAAGTGACTGGCGGCAGACTGGTACCTGAGTGGATGGATGCCGATATCGAAGGATTAAAGGGAAGCATTAAGAACCTTCCTACCAGGGAGATGATTGACGTTCCTGTAAATGAAATGCTTATTGTCGAGTTGTACTCCAAGTAAGCCCTGCTGGCCTCTGAGGTCATGCATCCGTTCCGGAGGGAAGGTGCATGGCTTCGGAGTGCTTGTGTCTTAATACAATGGAAAATACAGGCATTTTCCGTTGTCATGAATAACATGAAAAAGGAGGGTATTCGAGTGTTTGATTTTGAGAGACCCAATATTGAGGTTGCTGAAATTTCAGAAGACAAGAAGTATGGCAGGTTTGTAGTAGAACCCCTGGAAAGAGGCTATGGCATCACCCTCGGTAATTCGTTGAGAAGAATCATGCTTTCCTCTCTGCCCGGTGCGGCAGTCAGCCAGATCAAGGTGGAAGGCGTCCTGCATGAGTTCAGCGCAATTCCCGGTATCAAGGAAGATGTGACTGAAATCATCATGAACCTTAAGAGCCTTGCCATCAAGAACAACAGCGAGACCAATGAAGCCAAGACCGCATATGTGGAATATGAGGGCGAAGGTATCGTACATGCTTCTGATATTCAGGTAGATCAGGATATTGAGATTCTGAACCCTGACCTGGTGATCGCCACCCTGAGCGGTAAGGATGCAAAGCTCTATATTGAGCTTACAATTACCAGAGGCCGCGGTTATGTGAGCGCCGAGAAGAACAAACACGAGGATTTACCGATTGGTGTGATTGCCATCGATTCTATCTACACACCGGTTGAGAGAGTAAATGTAGCTGTGGAGAATACCCGCGTGGGTCAGATTACCGATTACGATAAACTGACGCTCGATGTGTACACCAACGGAACCCTGGTTCCCGACGAGGCGGTAAGCCTTGCCGCAAAAGTGCTGAGTGAACATTTAAGCCTTTTCATTGATTTGTCCGAGAATGCCAAGACTGCGGAAGTTATGGTGGAGAAAGAGGATGATGAGAGGGAGAAGGTTCTCGAAATGAGCATTGACGAACTGGAACTTTCAGTCCGTTCCTTTAACTGTTTAAAGAGGGCCGGTATCAATACGGTAGAAGAATTGTGCAACAGGACTTCCGAGGATATGATGAAAGTCCGTAACCTGGGCAGAAAGTCCCTGGAAGAAGTTTTGGCTAAGTTAAAGGAACTTGGCCTGCAGCTGAACCCTAGCGAAGAATGAAGTGTGAAGTGTGCGATTTGAGGTAAGATATTCCGCAGGCAGTAAATCCAAAGGGTGTGTCTGCGGTTCATCTCTGAAAGGCAGTCCCAAGGGCCGCCGGCATCCGGTAAGTAAGGCCGAAGAGCGTGGCCGGATGTAAAAGAACTGCTCTGCAATTCTAAAAGAACTGCTCCGCAATTCTTTAAGAAGTGCTCCGCAGCTCTTTAATATAAAAGAGAAAGGAAAATAAATCATGGCAAAGTACAGAAAATTGGGCAGAACATCCTCACAGAGGAAGGCATTACTGAGAAATCAGGTGACGGCGCTGTTGCAGCACGGAAAGATCGTGACCACCGAGGCCAGGGCGAAGGAAGTAAAGAAGATCGCTGAAGGGCTGATTGCAATGGCTGTTAAGGAGAGGGACAATTACGATACCGTAACCGTAAGCGCCAAGGTTCCCGTAAAGGATAAGGACGGAAAGCGTGTGAAAGAAGTGGTGGACGGCAAAAGGGTCACCAAGTACGAGACCGTTGAGAAGGAAATCAAAAAGGATCAGCCTTCCAGAATGCACGTGAGACGTAAAATTTTAAGCGTCCTGTATCCTGTTGTGGAGGTACCGGCTGAGGCGGCAGGCAGAAAGCGCAATACAAAGGAGGTTGACCTTGTGGCAAAGCTCTTTGAGGAATATGGACCGAAGTATGCCGACCGCAAGGGCGGCTATACCAGGATCATCAAAGTGGGCCCCCGCAAGGGCGATGCAGCGATGGAAGTCATCCTGGAACTGGTATAAAATCCGGGAATGTGTGGAATACCATGTAAACTAGGACAGGGAGCCAATGCGCAGGCATTGGTTCTCTTTTGTATTCCCCTGCTCGATTTTAAAGGAGGTTCCGCATGAAACTATTTCAATATGACAGAGACGATATTAGGAAGACCCTGGATATGGCATGGCCTGCGATGCTGGAGTCTTTTTTTGCCGCCTTTGCGGGCCTGGTGGATTCTTTGATGGTCAGCTCCCTGGGATACCATGCGGTGGCGGCGGTGGGGCTGACTACGCAGCCCAAATTCATGGGGCTCTCCCTGTTTATTGCTGCCAACGTATCCATATCGGCACTGGTGGCAAGGCGCAACGGCGAGGGAAAGCGGCAGGAGGCTAACCGGATTTTTGCCACATTCCTGGTATTTATCGTGATCATGGCGGTATTGCTGAGCGCTCTGCTGGTGATGTTTGCGGATCCGATCATCCGGATTTGCGGTTCGGAGGAAATGACCCATGACAGTGCAGTGCTCTATTTTAGGATCATTATGGGCGGGATGATCTTTAACTGTATCCAGATGGGTATCAACTCGGCCCAGAGGGGTGCGGGAAATACAAGGATTACCATGCGTACCAATCTGGTATCCAACACAGTGAATATTATTTTTAACTACCTTCTGATCCAGGGACATTTCGGGTTTCCGGCTCTGGGAATAAAGGGCGCTGCGCTGGCTACGGTGCTCGGAACCGTGGTTTCCAGTATCATGAGCATTATCTCCGTATGGAAACCGGATACCTTTGTGAGCATACCGTACATATGGAAGGAGAGGATAAAGCCTGCCTGGGATGCGCTGAAAAGTATTGTAAAGGTGGGATACAGTGTCTTCGCGGAACAGCTTCTCATGCGTATCGGTTTCATGCTGACAGCCATTATGGCGGCAGACCAGGGGACTTCCGCCATGGCGGCCCATCAGGTGGGGATGAATATCATGGGGCTGTCCTTTTCCTTCGGGGACGGGCTCCAGGCTACGGCGGTGGCCCTCATCGGATACAGCCTGGGGGCAAAACAGCCTCAGAGGGCGAAGGATTACGGCCGCACCTGCCGTATGATAGGGGGCGTTATCTCGGTAATTCTTTCCGCCGTGTATTTTCTGGGAGCCCGGACATTGATGGGAATGTTTTTTCAGGAAGAGGAAATTGTGGCCATCGGGGTCAGCATCATGCATGTGATTATATTTGTAGTCATCCTGCAGATAGCCCAGGTCATATACATGGGCTGCCTGCGGGGGGCAGGTGATACCCTTTATACGGCAGCGGCATCCACCATCAGCGTCACGGTCATGAGAACCCTTGGTTCCTGGTTCTTCGGCTATGTGCTCGGGATGGGCATCACCGGGATCTGGATGGGGGTAGTGGCGGACCAGCTGTCCCGCTTTCTGTTTGCCGGTATCCGGTTCCGCAGGGGAAAATGGACGGAAATCAGGATCTAAATCACTTTGCCTTCTGGAAGTGCTGGTAATCCTTCACATTATTCCAGTGGCCGCCCCATGTAAATCCATGTTCCAGGAACAGTTTACAGCAGAGGTCTTCTTCATCGATCTTATAGGGGAAGCTTAAGGAGCGGTCGCTGTAGGCGGCAGCAGAAGCAGGCTGCACCTTCTCGGAACCGTCTGCCCCATAAGTAATGTAGGGATTGTACAGCGGATTGATATCCACCGCCAGTCCATAGGCATGCTTTGACAGGTGTGTGCTGCCCTCCACGGGCCGGTAGTTGAAGCAGGAAGTGTTGTTGTCTTCCATGGATGCATTGTCATCCCCGTCGTATTCATCGATCAGCAGTACCTTTTCAAGCTGATATTCACTGCGGTAAAGTTCATAAAATATTTCCACCAGATCCTGGGCAATCGCTTCATTGCAGATGAGCTCCCCCTCCGCCGGGCTGCCCTGGAAATCATAGTGCAGGATGTGCACATATCTCAGTTCATCGAAGGTGATCTCAGGTTCCGCATCCCCGCTTCCGTCTTCTGAACCGGGGAAGGAGACACCGGTAATATAGCGGCGGAGATTGTCGGAGAGCGGTTCATGATAAAAGCCGTCTTCCAGGAGGACACGCCTGTCCAGCTGGGAGTCTCCGTTCAGGGACGCGCCGGCCAGAAGGGAGGCTGTGGGGACCTCGGAGGGCTGCGGGGAGGGCGTGCCCGGTCTTTTTGCCGGGTGCTGTGCGTCCGGGTTTGGGGTTGCGGAGGGCTGCGGGGAGGGCGTGCCCGGTCTTCCTGCCGGGTGCTTGTCCGGGTCTGGATTTGCGGAGGGTGCCTGTGGGGCGGAATCCGGCTTTCCAGAGGGCTCCCGGGATGGTTCTGCTGTTTCTCCTGCGGGGGCAGGGGAGTTGAGTTTGGCATATTCACTGAGACTCATGGAGTCTCTGCGCAGGAATCTGGACAATCCTGTGGCGATCACCACCACAGCCGCCAGGATCACAACCATTTTAAGTATTTTATTTCTGTCCATGATAGGATTCCTTTCTGCGGGCACTTTTTATCTAATCAGGATACCACAGGAACGGGCTTTTGTAAATTCCCGATTCCCGGGGATTTTATTCCAGGAAAAGGAACAGAAGGGGAAACAGAAGCGGCAGGCGTGAAATGATAAAGACCTGACTGGAAAATGGTTGTAATTCCCGGGAAAATTTAATATAATGTGAGTCAGCGGCAATGGGGGATACAGAACCCGGGAACCTAAAGGATGGAAACATATGGGAATAGTCAGGACAGATAGCATAACTTATGAATATATCAGACGGGACGAGGAAGGCAATGTGGAAGGCATCACCACAGCGGTGGACCGGGTGAGCCTGGATGTGGAGGAAGGGGAATTTATCGCGATTCTGGGTCATAACGGATCCGGAAAATCCACCCTTGCCAAGCATATCAACGCCATTCTCCACCCCACGGAAGGCGCCGTGTGGGTGGACGGAATGGATACTTCCCGAGAAGAGGATCTCTGGGATATCCGGCAGACGGCAGGTATGGTATTCCAGAATCCCGATAACCAGATTATCGGCCAGGTGGTGGAAGAGGACGTGGGATTCGGTCCCGAAAATATGGGGGTTCCCACCAGGGAGATATGGGAACGGGTGGAGGAGAGCCTGAAGGCAGTGGGAATGTATGAATACCGCAGGCACTCCCCCAACAAGCTGTCAGGAGGCCAGAAACAGAGAGTGTCCATTGCCGGGGTGCTTGCCATGCATCCCAAATGCATCGTGTTGGACGAGCCTACGGCCATGCTGGATCCCAGGGGACGGAAGGAAGTCATCCGGGCCGTCAGGGGGCTCAATCAGGTGGAAGGCATCACGGTGATTCTTATCACCCATTATATGGAAGAAATTATCCATGCGGACAGAGTGTTTGTGATGGATCAGGGTAGGATTGCCATGGAAGGCACGCCCAGGGAAATATTCTCCCAGGTGGAAAAGCTTAAGGATCTGCGTCTGGACGTGCCCCAGGTGACGCTGCTTGCCTACGAACTGCAGAAGAGAGGGGTGGCGCTGCCGGACGGCATTCTGACCACGGAAGAATTTGCGGACGCCTTGAGCCGTGCTGCCGGAGGAAACACCGAAGGGCATGGACAGGGAGGTAGGCCGTCAGGGAAACAATAACGGAAAATACGAAAAAGAGGCAGAGTATGTCGATTATTTTTGATCATGTGGATTATGTATACGGCGGGGACACCCCGTTGGAAGTAAAGGCCCTGGACGATATCTGTCTGCAGATTCCCGACGGACAGTTTGTGGGGATCATAGGGCATACCGGTTCGGGAAAGTCAACCCTTGTACAGCATATGAACGGGCTGCTGAAAGCCACGTCAGGCCACATTTATTTCAACGGGGAGGACATCTATGACAGGGATTTTCCCATGAAAAAACTGCGCAGCAGGGTCGGCCTGGTTTTCCAGTATCCGGAATACCAGCTTTTTGAGGTAGATGTGCTCAGCGATGTGTGCTTTGGGCCGAAGAACCTGGGACTCGACAGAAAGGAAGCGGAACTGAAGGCATTCGACGCACTGCGCAAAGTCGGACTGCCCATGGAGCTTTACTACCAGTCTCCATTTGAGCTGTCGGGAGGCCAGAAGCGGAGGGTGGCCATAGCGGGTGTGCTTGCCATGGAGCCGGAAGTGCTGATCCTGGATGAGCCCACGGCAGGCCTGGATCCCAAAGGCAGGGATGAGATTCTCAGCCAGATCAGGCAGCTGCAGAGAGACACCGGGATTACGATTCTGCTGGTTTCCCACAGCATGGAGGATGTGGCAGAGTATGTGGAGCGGATCATCGTCATGAACAACGGAAGGGTTCTCTATGATGACGTGCCCAAAAAAGTATTTGCCCGTTACAAAGACCTGGAGGAAATAGGACTGGCTGCCCCCCAGGTAACCTATATTCTCCATGAACTGCAAAGAAGGGGATTCCCGGTGGATGTCAGCGCCACCACCATAGAGGAGGCAGCTGAGACGATCAGAAAGGCGGCTGCTAAATGCTGAGAGACATTACATTAGGACAATATTATCAGACAGAGTCACTGATACACAGGCTGGATCCCAGGGTGAAACTGGGGGGAACGCTGCTTTATATTATATCGCTGTTCTTCTTTCGGAATTTCTGGGGGTATGGAGTGGCTCTTGTTTTTCTGGCAATGGTGGTCAGGCTCTCCCATGTGCCGGTTAAGTTTATGGTGAAGGGCATGAAATCCATATTGTTTCTGCTGCTGATTACGGTAGTTTTCAACCTGTTTCTGATTCCGGGAACGGAACTGGTTTCCTTCTGGCGGCTGACAATTACCGTGGAAGGACTCAGGACGGCGGTCACCATGGCGCTGAGGCTGACGTTTTTGATTATCGGCTCTTCCGTTATGACCCTGACCACCACGCCCAACAACCTGACGGACGGCATGGAAAAAATGATGAAGCCCCTGAAGGTGTTCCATGTGCCGGTACATGAGGTTGCAATGATCATGTCCATTGCGCTGCGCTTTATTCCGATACTGATGGAAGAGACGGACAAGATAATGAAGGCACAGATTGCCAGGGGAGCGGATTTTGACAGCGGCAGCCTCATCCGCAGGGCCAGGGCCCTGGTGCCCCTTCTGGTGCCCCTGTTTATTTCGGCATTCCGCAGGGCAAATGACCTGGCCATGGCGATGGAGGCCAGGTGTTACCGGGGCGGGGAGGGCAGGACGAAGATGAAGCCGCTGGTGTACCAAAAGAGGGACAGGATGGCGTATCTGTGCATTGCCGTATATCTGGCAGTGAGTATAACGGCAGGCAGGCTGTAGTTCTTCCTCCGGGGGAGAGAACTGCCGGCACTGAAGTTCTGGCGGCCGGGGAGAAGAACCGACTTCAGGAAGTATGGGAAAAGGGCATGGTGCGGCAGATGAACCGTCCCCGGCGGCCGGGAAGAGGGCACGGGGCGGTAAGTTGACCGTTCCCGATGAGGGAGGAAGAGAGGACAGGATATGGAGAAAAAGCGCATACGCATGATTGTGGCCTATGACGGTACCAACTATCACGGCTGGCAGCTGCAGAACAACGGGATCACCATAGAGGCGGAGCTTAACAGATGCCTGGCGGATCTGCTTGGAGAGGAAATCCGTGTGATCGGGGCCAGCCGTACGGATGCGGGGGTTCATGCACTGGGAAATGTGGCGGTATTCGATATGACAGGCAGGATGCCCGGAAATAAAATTGCCTATGCGCTGAACCAGAGGCTGCCGGAGGATATCAGGATCCAGAAATCCGAGGAAGTGGACGGGGACTGGCATCCCCGCCGCCGTGAGAGCCGCAAGACCTATGAATACAGGATTTACAGGGGAGAGTTTCCCATGCCTGTAAAGAGGCTTTATTCCTACTTTGTCTATACTCCCCTTGATGTGGGAAGAATGAGGGAAGCTGCCGCCTACCTGGAAGGGGAACATGATTTTAAAAGCTTCTGCCAGACGGGGGCGCAGGTTGAGAGCACAGTGCGCACGATCCATTCCCTGTGGGTGGAAGAACAGGATTCGGATCTGGTGGTCAGGGTGTGCGGCAGCGGATTTTTATATAACATGGTAAGGATTATGGCAGGCACTTTAGTGGAAGTGGGACAGGGAAAACGGGAACCGGAATCCATGCGGGAGATCCTGGGGGCGCTGGACCGGGAGGCGGCAGGCCCAACAGCCCCGGCCCATGGGCTGACACTGGTAAAATATGAGTTTATGTCATAGCCTTCCGGAAATTTCCGGGAAAAAGCGGATGAAAAACTGTTGAAAAAATTGAGAAATTTTTGGAAAAAAGATTGACATGGGAAGGCAGCTATAGTAGAATAATCAAGTGTGACAACGTTTCGAAATGCCTGGCCAAAGCCCCGGCAGGGCATTTGAAATAGAAGAGACAAATGTTGCGGGAAGCCATGGGACGCAGCCGGACATCTGTGGAACATGGAGAGAACGCGGCAAGTATGGGTCTGCTGAAACTGACCCGAGAAAAACGCAATACGGAGGGAACATAATGAATACATTTATGGCTAGTCCAGCTACAATCGATAGAAAATGGTATGTAGTAGACGCGGATGGTATGACTTTGGGCCGCCTTGCCTCAGAGGTTGCAAAGGTTTTGAGAGGAAAGAACAAACCTATTTTCACACCTCATATGGACACCGGCGACTATGTGATCATTGTAAATGCTGAGAAAGTCAAGGTGACCGGTAAGAAGCTTGACCAGAAGGTATATTATCATCATTCCGGCTATGTGGGAGGCCTGAAAGAGACGACTCTCAAGGAGAAGATGGCAAAGAAACCCGAGCAGGTGATTGAACTGGCAGTCAAGGGTATGCTTCCCAAAGGCCCTTTAGGAAGACAGATGTACAGGAAGCTTTTTGTATATGCGGGACCTGAGCACAGGCATGCGGCTCAGAAGCCTGAGACACTGACATTCTAAGGGATAGGAGGATAAATTAATCATGGCAAAGACAGAAAAGTTCTACGGTACCGGCAGAAGAAAGAAATCTGTTGCAAGAGTATATTTGACACCCGGCAAAGGGGATGTGGTTATCAATAAGAGAAGCATGGACGAGTATTTTGGACTGGAGACCCTGAAGGTAATTGTCCGCCAGCCTTTTGTTGCAACCGGAACAAACGAGAAATTCGATGTACTGGTGAATGTACACGGCGGTGGATATACAGGCCAGGCAGGTGCCATCAGACATGGCATTGCAAGGGCCCTGCTCCAGGTGGATTCTGAGTACAGGCCTCTGCTGAAGAAGGAAGGCTTCCTTACCAGGGATCCCCGTATGAAGGAGAGAAAGAAGTACGGTCTGAAGGCTGCGAGACGTGCGCCTCAGTTCTCCAAGAGATAATTTTAAACTTTATGTCAGATTTGTGGAACCCTTGGAAATCCAGTGTTTTCAAGGGTTTTTCTATGCCTGTGTTTCCTGGGAGGCAGCAGTCACATTAAACTGAATTTTACACAGGATTGACTTTTTGGAAAACAAATGATATCATGCGTATAAGAATAAAAGTACGGCAGATAGGGGCTATGAAATGGAGGAGAGCGGAAATGGACGTAAAGGAACAGATTAAGAAAGCGGTGGACAGGATTACAAAGGATAAGGAGCTCCAGGAGCAGTTTCAGAAGGAGCCGGTAAAGGCCCTGGAGAATATTCTGGGAGTAGATCTGCCGGATGACGTGGTCAACCAGGTGGTCCAGGGGGTGAAGGCAAAGCTTACGGCGGATAAAGTGTCGGATACCGTGGATGCATTGAAAGGCTTTTTGAAAAAGTAGGAGAAGAGGAAAGGCATTGTCTGCGGAAAGGAGAAACCTGTGCAGGCGGTGCCTTTTTTGCAGATTCAGGCGGGAGAAGGGAGGAACCATGCAAAAGCTGCTTGCCATAACTGTGGGAGTCTATTTGTTTTTCCGTATTCGGAGGCTGCTGAAATTTTATGGTGTGAAGGCGGAGAGACCGGCTGTGGCGGCATGTAATCTGCTGGCAGCCTGCTGGCTGGGAGGGCTCTGTCTGGATCTGTGGACTGTTGGAGCCATGTTGGTTTTGCATTTTGCGGTTCTCTTTGCGCTGGCGGACATTCTTGCGCTGTTTGTCCGGCAGATCTGGGGAAGGAGGAAGGGCGCCGGACGGGGCAGGGTATATGTGTTCTGCGCCAGGCTGTACCGCTGCGGCATTGTGCCTGTGGGAGCGGCGGCGATTCTCTTTGGCTATGGCTTTTTTAACATGGGCCATGTGAGACAGACTGCCTGCCGGGTCACCACAGACAAGAATGTGGGTGACTTCCGGGTCATTCTGCTGGCGGACATCCATTACGGCACCATACAGCATCCGGATATTCTGAAGGATATGATTCCGAGGATAAATGCCCTTGACCCGGATCTTGTGGTCCTGGCGGGGGATATTGTGGAAGAGGGGACTTCCGGGGAGGACATGAGGGAGGTTTTCAGGCTGTTGGGCGGCATGGAGAGCAGGTACGGTGTCTATTATGTATATGGAAACCATGACAGGCAGCCCTATGCGGAAAAAAGAACCTATACTGACGGGGAACTGAAACAGGCCATAGAGGACAGCGGTATACATATTCTCAGGGACGGGGCCGTTGAGATAGGGGAGGATCTGATTCTGGCCGGAAGGGAGGACGCCATGATAGCCAGGTACCTCCTGGGCGGCATTGTGCCTCCCGGGGAAATTCTGGGGGACGCGGACAGGAACAAATTTCTGCTCATGGTATCCCACGAACCGGTCGGGGTGGAGGAGGTCAGTGAGGCGGGGGTGGATCTGCTGCTGTGCGGGCATACCCACGGAGGGCAGCTTTTTCCCGTGGGCCTCCTGACCGAACTTACAGGAGGACTGAATTACGGGACATACCAGAGTGGAAACTGTCAGGTGATCGTATCCTCGGGGGTGGCCGGGTGGGGCTATCCCATCCGTACCCAGGAGCACTGTGAGTATGTGGTGGTGGATATCACTTCCCGGGGGAAAGCCGGACAGGAGGGTGCAGGGGATAAGGAAGAGGCGCGGGAAGGTATGGGGGCGCAGGAATTATCCGGACCGGGACGGAACCGGAAGGAGAAGGAGTAGGGAGATGGACGCTGATATATTGCTGTTTTTACAGAATGCCGTAAGAAATCCGGTGCTGACGCCGGTTTTTACCATGATCACGGTGCTGGGAAACGGAGGGGTGCTGTGGGTTCTGGTATCCCTGTTGCTGTTGGTTCCCAGGAAGACCAGAAAGACAGGCTTTACAGCCATTCTTGCACTGCTTGTTTCCCTGCTGGTCAACAACATTGTCCTGAAAAACCTGGTAGGGCGGGTGAGGCCCTATGAAGTGGTGGAGGGACTGGTTCCCCTGATCGGCAGGCCCCGGGATTTCTCATTTCCATCCGGGCATACGGGCAGTTCTTTTGCCGCCGCATGGGTCTTTTACAGAAATTTTCCCAGAAGGTATGGAATTCCGGCCCTTGTTGTGGCCGGCCTGATCGGTCTGTCGCGGCTTTATCTGGGGGTGCATTATCCCACGGATGTGCTGTTCGGGGTGGTAAGCGGCATTGGAAGCGGCTGTATTGCCCTGATGCTGATGAGACGTGTAACTGACAAATAAATAGGAAAAACGGAGGGTGGAACAGTGGACATTGAGAGTATTCTTAAGCAGGTGGACCAATTTTTTGAGACGGACAGGCCGGGGGATGCGGAAAAGCTGATGCTGGAGTCTGTGGAACAGGCGCAGCGGGAGGGAGAGGACGGTGTGGTACTCCAACTCCTGAACGAACTGATCGGTTATTACCGGGAGACAAGCCAGAAGGAGAGGGTATACCAGACTGTATCACAGGCCCTGGAACAGGCAGGGCGCATGGGCCTGGAGGGAACCATTCCCTATGCCACCACACTGCTGAACGCTGCCACCGCATACCGGGCCTGCGGCCGTCTCCGGGAGTCCATGGAATATTACGGGCAGGTACAGGAGCTTTACCAACGGTTGCTGGAGCCTGACCATATGCTGATGGCGGGCCTGAAGAACAATATAAGCCTCTTGTTTCAGGAGATGGGGGATTACCGGCAGGCGAAGGAACGGCTCCTGGAGGCACTGGCCATTGTGGAGAAAAACGGGGCGGATTATGAAACCGGGGTCACCTATGCCAATCTCGCGGGCACCTGTATGCAGTTGGGGGAGAAGGGGGAGGCTTACAATTATGCCATGAAGTCCCTGGAGGTGTTCAAGAGGGCAGGTGTGGAGGACAGTCATTCCGCAGCCGCACTTTCCACCCTGGGAGCATATTACTATCATGAGGGGGATTTCGGCAGAGCCCTGGACTATTACCGGAAGGCCATGGAAACGGTGGAGCGGAATCTGGGCAGGAACGCTTATTATGAAAGGCTGCGGGAGAATGCGGAAGCCTGTGGGAAAGCGCTTAGAACTGCGCAGGGAGCGGGTGCCACGGGGCTTTCACTGTCCAGGGAGTATTATGAAGAGTATGGCAAAAAAATGATAGAAGACCGTTTTCCCGGATATGAGGGAAAAATTGCCGTGGGCCTGGCGGGAAGAGGTTCCGACTGTTTCGGATATGACGACGAGTTTTCCAGGGATCATGACTGGGGACCGGATTTCTGCATGTGGGTTACCGGTGAAACCTATGAGACCATAGGCGAGGAACTGCAGCGCGCCTATGAGGAGCTGCCCAGTACCTTTAAGGGCTATAGCCGGGCAGCCCGTGTAAACGGGCGCAACCGCCGGGGGGTGATCAGGATACCGGACTTTTACCGGGGGCTGACAGGGGCAGAGAAGTATGAAGACATAGACTGGAAGATCGTCAGCGACGCTTCCCTGGCGGCTGCGGTGAACGGGGAGGTTTTCCGGGATGAGGAAGGAATCTTTTCTGCATTCCGAGAGGAGTTGAGGAAAGGGTATCCGGAGGAGATCCGTTACCTGAAGCTTGCGGAGGGCGCTGCCCGCTATGCCCAGTCGGCGCAGTATAATTACCCGAGAATGCTGGGAAGGGGAGACAGTGTCACGGCGGAAATGGTTCTCTGGGAGGGAATAAAGGAGGCCATGAAGCTTCAGCATTATATAGAAGGGAAATATCCTCCCCATGACAAATGGCTTTTCCGCAGTCTGCAGGAACTGGAGAAAGGAACCGGAGACTTGGCGGAAAGACCGGGGGAAGTCCTGGAAAAGTCCGGGAAAGCTCCGGAAAGAGACGGTGGTGTTTCAGAAAAAGCCGGGGCAGCTCCGGAAAATTTCGGGGTCGTGGAATGGATTCGGAGGATTGCCGCCAGTCTGAGGCAGGGGGCGCGGGAGGATGTCCAGAGGCAGGTGGAAGAGCTGGGACAGTACCTGGCCATGGAGATGTACAGGGAAGGCTTTATCAGCGATACGGACAGCTATCTGGA
Organism: uncultured Acetatifactor sp.; assembly: GCA_910578995.1. GTDB lineage: Bacteria > Bacillota > Clostridia > Lachnospirales > Lachnospiraceae > Acetatifactor. The sequence goes on along the minus strand of CAJTSY010000087.1, from coordinate 3,490 downwards.
TGCCCACAGCGAGGAACTGGTATTTAAGTCCGCCCTTTGGGCGAAGGGGAAGGAGGAACTGGCGGAGGAGATAGCCCGGTTGGAGTTCGAGGCCTTTGACAAGGTACAGAATGAGGGAGGCAGGGCCAGCTGCCAGAACGACTGGTCTACTTTTTCCATCATGAGAAAGAGCCAGTACCTGACATGGAACCGGGGAATGCTGGTACAGTATCTCTATGATTTTTACAGGGAATACCACAGGGGGCACAACCTGATAGAGGAAAAATACGGACGCATGATGGAGAGCACTGCCCCGGAAAAATACCAGGAGATAAAGTCCCATTTTCCTGAACTGACCCGTGAGAAGAAAGACATCATCGAGCAGATTGTCGCGCTGCAGGTAGGATGGATGGAGAATTTCAGCGCCAGTTATCCCGTTCTTGCAGGCAATGCCAGGAGGATCCATACCTATGAGGATACCCCGGAGGATACCTCTTACGAGACCTATTTAAGAGGGGAACTGGGAACCTACTCTGATAAAATGCTGGAGTTGTACGGCAGGTATGTGGTGGAATATGCCCGCAGCGGAAGGAATACGGCTTATGATATAATGGAAAACAGTGTAAAAATGTACGGTTATAAAGATATAGAGGCTGCGGAGCAGGAAATAGGGGATTATGAAAAAATGCCCTTTTCTGGATGATATGCCGTTGTCGAATAAAGTATGAAAAACTGCACAGGCTGTATTGTGGCCTGGAATTCCTGAGACTTTTTTCAGACTGTTTTCAGAAAGGAAAGGCTGACAGATACGAAAGGAGCGTGTGCAGAGATGGATTTGAACGGAACCGTGGAAAACGGCTCTTACAGCGGGATGTCCTTTCCGGAGCTTCCCGTTGGAATGGGGATGGCCCTGGCCATGAATGCCGGCGCCATGAGCGGCTTTGCAGGACTTACCGAGGCGAAGAAGGAAGAAGTGATCCTCCGCTGCAGGGATGCCAGGTCAAAAGGGGAGATGCAGAAAATTGTGGATGCCCTGGTACCCGGCGCGGACGTGCAGCAGGTATTTGAGGAGGAGAAGGATATTTTCAGTTAGAGTCCTGGAAGGGTCCGGCTGTTATGTGAACCAGCCTCCGTCTATGGTGATTACCTGGCCTGTCATATAGGAGGGCGCGTGGGCCGTCTGAAATACCAGTTCGGCAACCTCCCCCGGGGAGCCAGGCCTGTCGGCGGGAATCTCTTCTGTCAGGGAGGCCAGTTCCTCCGGGGACAGGGTGCTGTTCATGGCCGTGTCAATGAGACCGCAGGCTATGGCGTTTACCTGGATGTTGCTGGGGGCCAGTTCCTTGGCCAGTGCCTTTGTGAAGGCGTTTACGCCTCCCTTTGAGGCGGAGTAGGCCACTTCCATGGAGGCCCCCTGTGTTCCCCAGACAGACGATATGTTGATGATGCTGCCGCTGTGGTTTTTCAGCATAAGGGGGATGGCGGCCCGGCAGGTATAAAAACAGGAGTCCAGGTTCACCGCCATGATCCGGTGCCATTCCGAAGAAGTCATCTGGGACAGCAGGCCGAAGTGTGCCATCCCTGCGTTGTTTACCAGCACATCCAGGCGGTTGGTGAGGGAGAAAAGGCGGGTTACGTCTTCTTCCAGACCCATGTCCGCCTGAACCGGCATGCAGAGGATTCCATAAAGGGCCTGCAGGCGGTCTGCCAGGCCGCGGAGGGATTCCATGGAGCTGCGGCAGGTAAGGATCAGGTCATAGCCGTGTCTGGCAAATATTTCCGCGCTGGCCCTGCCGATGCCTCTGGAGGCTCCGGTGATCATGGCGCATTTCCGGCTGCTGTTTTCTGTCATAAGGGTACTTCCTTTCCGTTTTTCCTGTTCATTCTATTTCTTTTCACTTATTCCTGAATTTTATTTCTTTTTCTGCATTCCTTAATTTTGTTTCTGCTTTTTATTGTTTTCCCATTGTAACACAGTAAAGTCCTTTTTTCCAGAATTATTAAGAATTTGGTTTGCGGTTGACAGGATTTTCCCGGGCGGATATGATAAAAGGGAAAAGCGGGGAGACATAAAATTGTTATGACTTGAGGAGGCATGAAATGAGATATCTGGGCATAAAAGGGGGCAGGTATGGGAAGTTCCGGGCTGTCAGAGCGGTATTGGCGGCCTGTTTTCTGGGGATGGTTCTCCTGACGGGCTGCGGAAAGGCCGTGGAAGGGGAAAACATGCTCACCCCGGGGGATGGATCCGGCAGGAATCCGGAAGCCGGTGGCACCGCGCTGCAGGAGATGGAAGTGGAGCTTGACCGTGAGGAAGCGGCGGTGGGGCCGGCAGGAGAAGCAGGAGATGAATTGCCGGGAGACCTGTCAGGAAAAAGCGGAGAGAAGGTGCCGGGAAGTCCTGTAGGGGAATCACGGGGGACGGCAGCAGCGTTGGAACCGGAATCTCCGGAGATTACCCTGGTGATGGTGGGAGACATTCTCCTGCACACACCTGTGGCTGAGAGCGGCAGACTGGCTGAGGGCGGCTATGATTTCAGCGCCCTGTTCGGGGAAGTGAAAGAAAAGATTGCAGCCGCCGATCTTGCCCTGGTGAACCAGGAGGTGATTATCGGCGGCGAGGAACTGGGGGTGTCAGGCTATCCCTGTTTTAATGCGCCCTATGAGCTTGGAGATGCCCTGGCAGAGACAGGATTTGACGTGGTGCTCCATGCCACCAACCATGCCCTGGACAAGGGGAAGAAGGGACTTGTGAACTGCCTGGGCTTCTGGCAGGAAAAGCATCCGGAAATGGAGGTTCTGGGGATCCACGACAGCCAGGCGTCCCAGGACGAAGTCTATGTATATGAGCAGGAGGGAATCCGTCTGGCGGTGCTGAATTATACATATGGAACCAACGGCATTTCCCTGCCTGAGGACATGCCCTACGGGGTGGACCTGCTGGACCGGGACAGGGTGGCGGCTGACCTGCGGAAGGCCCGGGAACTGGCGGATTTTGTGATTGTCTGCCCGCACTGGGGGACGGAGTATGTACTGGAGGCCGGGGCGGATCAAAAGGATTGGGCTGCATTTATGGCTGACAATGGGGCAGATCTGATACTGGGGACCCATCCCCATGTGATAGAGCCCATGGAGTGGACGGGAGGTTCCGAGGGGGAAGGCGCGCTGGTTTATTATTCCCTGGGAAATTTTGTGAACTGGACTTCCGGTACCGGGGATGGCGTGGCAAACCGGATGGTGGGAGGCATGGCCAGCCTTACCATAGGACTGGACGATACGGGGACGGCAGTGGTCACGTCCTACGGGGTGGAACCCCTGGTGTGCCATGTGGAGCAGGGATTCGGGGGCGTGAGAGTTTATCCCCTTGACAGTTACACGGAGGAGCTGGCATCACGGAACGAGATTGTGAAGCAGGACGGGAATTTTTCCCTGGAGTACTGCCGGAACCTGGCAGACAGGGTATTTGGACTTTTGCAGTAAAAGCCCATGCAAAAACCCTATTTTTTTAAAG
>CAJTSY010000086.1 GCA_910578995.1 uncultured Acetatifactor sp. | reverse complement strand
CGGCAGCACCGGGTGAACAATAATGAAAAAACCCTCTGCCGACTTTCATCGGCAAAGGGCGTCATAAACGCGGTACCACCTTTGTTCGCAGCCGGGCATCTTCCGCCTGGCTGCCTTAGCGACTTCTGCTAAAGTCCTATCCTGTAACGGGGATAAACCGTGAAGTCTTACTCTGTCCTAAAATTCTGTGCCGCAAAACTACAGGAACAAATCATCCTGAATCACCTGCAGCTCCAAAGTGCCCAGTCTCTGCTGTGCCATTTCAGCCCCCGCAGCAAATAACCTGCACTCTTTCAGACTCCCGGCTCGGAAGCTACCTTCCGCATTCCTTCCTTTGGACAGCCTTTCAGCTTCCCCGGGAATCTTTCCCGCCGGGATGGTCGTCCTCTCTGGCAAGGGGTAATGCGTACTCCTCTTCGTCGCAGCTTTTGTTGGTTTTGTTTCTGTTTCTATTGCATACTATAGGATATGTGACGGGATTTGTCAAGAGGGAAAATCCCCTCTTCTATATGCTCTTTGTCATACGTCATCATGTGTCAGCCGCACCTATGCTATTTTCTTTTCCAGATCTTCAACCTTTTTTGATATCGCGTCGATCATCTTTAGTAAGATTGCGGTGCTGTCATTTTCAAGCTTTGTAATTTTATAATACTGCCGCAGTTCTTCTGTATTTTCATTTATAAGCCTGATTTTACTTTCAAGATTTCCCTGGGTTCTGTCTATCTCTTCCAACAGAATATTTTCAGACTCCTTTATCTTATCAGCAATCAAAGCCTCCACGTAGATCTTTAGCTGCACTATGCTCTTATCGATCAAGGCCTCCACATAGGTCTTTAACTGCACTATGCGCTTATCGATCAAGGCCTCCACATAGGTCTTGAGCTCCGCTATGCGCTTGTCGATCAAGGCCTCCACATAGGTCTTGAGCTCCGCTATGCGCTTGTCGATCAAGGCCTCCACATAGGTCTTGAGCTCCGCTATGCGCTTATCAAGCAGGGCCTCCATTCGGGCCTCCGACTCCGCTATACGCTTATCAAGCAGGGCCTCCATCCTGCTTTCCGCCTCGGTCATGCGTATATCCACGACGGATTCCATCATCTTTTTCACACATTAAAAAAGTTCGCCTTACATACATATAAGCGAACTTTTTCCAAAACTGGACTGGTAAAAAAATACTGTTCTGGAACTTTCTAACATACCACTTCTGGAGTACACTGGTGCAGACAGTCGGGATACAGGAATCCGGAACTTGAAGCACACACATGGTGTCCCGGGAAACTCCATGAAAAGGCTTGTACGGAACCCTCTCGCCTGACTGCCACGTTATAAACCGACACATTATAATATGAAAGGATGAGATGGATTATGTCAAATAAAAAGAAGGAATCCCCAAAAAAGAAAAGTTACGGCCCCCTGATTGCAGGAACTGTTCTGCTCATCGCCGGAATCATTTTTTCGGTCTATGCCTACAATACCAGTTATCAGAAATCCCTGGAAACAGGACTCCTGCTTTCAGAAGCCAAAGCCCAGGCCGGCGCGGTCAAAGAGGGAAGCGCGGAAGGAGACCTGGACGCACTGAACGCGGAGGTCAGCAGACTCTCAGAGGAAAAACTCAGCCTGGAGCGCCCCTATTCCTACGGGCTTGTAGCAGTGTTTTTTGCCATCCTGCTGACGGCAAAAGGAATTTATAATGCTCTTGCAGGAAAAGCCTCTGGGGACAAGACGGATATCAGGCGCCTGGCCCAGGCCGGTCTGCTGACTGCCCTGTGCTATATTGGTTTTGCCTTTTTCAAGATTGATATCCCCGCCGGCACGGAAAAGGCATCTTTTCATTTCGGAAATGTATTCTGCGTGCTGGCGGCCCTGCTGCTTGGCGGTTACTGGGGAGGCCTGGCCGGCGCGGTAGGCATGACCATAGGCGACCTCACCACCGCGTATGTCACCAGTGCCCCCAAAACTTTCCTGCTGAAATTATGCATCGGCCTCATTACCGGGCTGGTGGCCCACAGAATTTTCAGGCTCAGCAGGGACCACTCCCCGAAGTATGTGACGGGTGTGACGGTTCTGGCCTGTGTCTGCGGAATGGGGTTCAATATAGTGGCGGATCCTTTGGTTGGATACTTTTACAAGACCTATCTGTTTGGTGTCCCCCAGGATATCACCAAGGTTCTGGTCAAGATCAGTGCTTTGACTACCACGGTCAATGCTGTGGTGGCCGTCATTGCGGCCTCCATTATCTATCTGGCCCTCCGGCCTGCCTTAAAGAAATCCGGGCTTTTCGTGGATGTGTGATTCCGCTCCTCTCCGCAGAGCGCAGCTGCACTCCATAATCGGACTGCCACACCGGACGGGAAATCACGGAAACCTGATCCATTCCATGCGCTTCCCTCCGGTACGGCAGTCCCTGCTTTTCCCCATATCCCGTCTTCTATCCCGCGTGCCCGTTTCTGCCCCGTATATCACCTCTTCCGACCCGCATATCCCGTTTTCTACTCTGTAAATCCTACCGACACATAGCCCATGGAACACTCTATCGAAATCGTTTTGCCCGCATGGTTATCCACGCTTTTCTCCTGTCCCAGGCCCATCAAGCTCTCACCCTGAATATCGATATTTCCCATGGCACCCTCAATGTCATAATTGAAGTCCCTCTCCCTTCCTGTCAGCAGTAGGTTCACGCTGCCCATGGAACACTCCACGTCGGCATTTCCGTCCAGAATGCCTTCCGCAACAAATTCCCCCATCCCTACTTCCACATCCATTTCCGCCACCTTCATGTTCCATAGATTTACGGAACCGGCCCCCACGGTTATGTCCAGATCCTGTATTTCCGGGCCATCCAGGTCGATCTGCCCCGCCCCAGCCTCCAGGGACGCCTCCTGCGCACGCAGCTGGCCAAAGGACACGTATCCCGCGCCAATCTCAGCCTCCACCTCCGCAAAACTGAAATCCCGGGGCAGATACAGCGTAATAACGCAGTTTCCCCTCTCCGCCCAGTCTATCATGGAACCCATGGTGGACTTGATATACAGCGTACCGTCTGACACATATCCCTGAAACATGTAACTGTCCGACACTTCCAGATAAACGGACTTATCCTGGGAAAGCTCCGTTATAATCTGACATCCTCCCGCCTCTATATCCAGATTCCGAATACTGCTGCCGGGGCAGTACTTTGCCACGTCCCCCCTCAATATCTCGTGTCCCCGGTCAAACATATCCTCGTCATCCGGGTCATAGTATTCGTCTGCACCATAATATTCATCCGTCATTCCGGTATCCGCCTGTTCGACTACCATGTCAGTGCCTATCCCCACATCCCAGCCCCACCAGTTCTTATGGAATATATGTGCCCTTCCCCCGGTCACGGAGTCCACCACCTGGGAGATGGTACTCCTGCCCGCCATTGCGCCTCCCACCAGGCCAAGCACAAAACCAACCACGGCAAATCCAAACGCTGTGACCGCACAGCCTTTCATAAATTTTTTCATTTATCCCAGTCTCCTTTCATGCCCTTGCCTGCTTCTTCTTAAAACCACGAAGCACAAAAGCGATCCCCCTGAATACTGCCGGGGTGACGATTCCTGCCATGGCCACTGTCAGCATCAGGAACAGGAGTCCCACGCAGCCACAGATCAGGCCGCCTCCAATCAGCGCCATTCCAACCCAGGGATTGGCAAAGAGACACAGCACCCCCACTACCACAAGCACAATCAGTACCAGCAGCAGACATGCGGCTGTGACGCCAAAGCCAAAAATCAGGCCGAACCATCCCATGAGAAGGCCGAAAAGAACACCTGCCGCCCCCAGCCACAGCGGGGATGCAAAGAGCAGAACCGTCACCAGCATTGCCACTGCCCAGACGGGCATACCTTCTTTCCTGGGCGGCTTTTCCTCCTCATAATGCGGATACCCTGCATCCCAGGAGGATGTACCGCCGCTCATATCATATCCGCCTGTACCACCTTCAAAGGGATTCCACCCCGTTCCCGTACTGCCCGGGGAAGCCTGGTCCTGCGTCCTTCCATAGTCCGCCGCCCGGCTGTCCTGACCGGATTCGCCTGATGTACGCCGGGTATTCCGCCCGTATCCTGCCCCCTCATGGTTGGCGCCCCTGTCAGGGGAATCGTCTTTTCCGGTATCCTGAGCCGCCTGTCCGAAAGTCTGGCTGTTTTCCTGGCCGTTCTCCCCGGCATCTTCCGGCATTGTCTTGCCATACTCCACCATTACCCGGTCTGAGGCTTTCACCTTCCGGGCCCCATTCTCCCCCATGGCGCCGTCCAGCAGATCCCGCTTGATATTCTCCGCCACTCTGGCCGGGTTTCCCAGGGCTTCAATGACCTCCTGCTCATTTTCCTTACCTGCGTCATCAAAATAGTCATTATAATACTGTATCGCCTCATCCCGTTCCGCAGAAGCGATATTCTGAAGCAGGCTCTCAAGCTGATTCATAAAATCTACTCTGTTCATAACCCTGTCCTTCCCTCAAATAATCCTGTAATTTTGTCCGCATACCGCCGCCATTCGCTCTCGTACAGACTAAGCTGTGCCCAGCCTCTGCTCGTTACCTTGTAATACCTTCTGTTTCTGCCCGCGCATTCCATGTCGTAGACTTCCAGACAGTCATCCTTCTGAAGTCTCCGCAGCACCGGATAAAGCGTGGATTCCGACAGTTCTATCACCTGCCGGACTTCCTGGGTAATCTTGTACCCGTAAGTTCCTTCCGGCTCTTTGGATACCACGGCCAGCACAATGGCATCCAGAAGTGCCGCACCCGTATTAAATACCATCCAAACCGCTCCTCGCCTTTCTGTTAGGGGTTGCATCGAACACCCTCTCTTTCCTACCAGATTTTCTTCTCCTTTAGCACCAAGACATGTCTTATCAGAAGGTTATCCTTCATTTCCGATGAAGATCATGTCCCATGCGCCGCATTAGGGTTATTGAAGCATGTTTTTAGCTTCTATAATATTATACATCGTATAATATTGCTTGACAGATATACTATACGCCATATAATATCATATGTCAACTACTTTCAGAAATTACTTAGAAATCTTAAGCAAAACTTCAGGGACTGCCATATTAAGTGGAAAGCCCCGCCATAAAAAGCAGTTTTCCATACTTAACATAACAGTCCCTTAATGGCATCCTTTTAAACAGTTCCTTAACAACAGTCCTCTAATAACTGCCCCTTAACGAATTGACCCGAACCGGCCGGCTGTTCCAGGGCAGACTCCCTGTTTACATATGAAGCAAATAAACCAAAACAGGCTTTATACCTTACACGGGAAATGCCCCGGAAGGCTCAGGCCCGCATTATCTCTCCATCTTCCAGAAATATGCACTGTATCCCGGAAGTCTGCTTCCTCCCCCGAAGTCGTGCTCTTCCCCGGTGATCAGATCCACCGCGGTGCCGCAGCCCGCGTCAAAATGGGCCGTATATTCCGCCTCATCCGCGTTAATTGCCACCAGAACCCTCTCATTCTCCGACTTTCTTTCAAAGATGCACTGCCTGTTGGTAAGCACCACGGAGCGGAAACCTCCATAGTTCAACGCCTCAGACTGTTTCTTTGCAGCCGTAAGCGCCTTGATCCAGTCTGTCAGTTCATTCCACTGCGGAGCCTCAAAAGCCGGCCGGAGCGCCGGATCCCCCTGGGACTTGGAAGCCTTCTCCCCCCATTCGCTTCCATAATATATGCAGGGGATTCCCGGCATACCGAAGGCAAGAGCATAAATCAGGGGCAGATGCTTCTCGTTGGTCAGGATGCTTGCCACCCTGGTCACATCATGGTTATCCACAAAGGACAGCAGGTGCTTTCCCCTGTACAGGGTCCAGTTCTCCGGTCCGAACTGGCGCAGCAGGGAATGGACGATCTCGAACAGATTCATGCTGTTAAAACTGCTGTGCAGTCCCTTGTAACACTCATAATTGGTGGCGGAATGCAGCATGGCATCGTTCATCAGACGGTTGTAGTCCCCGTGCAGCATCTCTCCCAGCAGGAAGAAATCCTCCTTCAGGCTGTTCGTAAAACTGCGGAGCCTGCGCAGGAATCCCTCATCCAGGCAGTAGGCCACATCCAGGCGCAGTCCGTCTATGCCGAACTCGTCCACCCAGAACTTCACGCTGTCCAGGAGATAGTTAACCACATTCTCATTGTGCAAGTTCAGCTTTACCAGATCATAATGCCCCTCCCATCCCTCGTACCAGAGGCCGTCATTATAATTGGAATTGCCCTCGAAGGATATCCTGCCGAACCAGTCCACATAGGCAGAACTCTGCCTGTTGCGGACCACATCCTGGAACGGCCCGAATCCCCGACCCACATGATTGAACACTCCGTCCAGTACCACCCGGATGCCGTTTTCATGGAGGGCATCACACACTTTCTTAAAATCCTCATTGGTTCCCAGACGCACATCCACCCTGCGGTAATCCCTGGTGTTGTAACCATGGGTATCCGACTCAAACAACGGGGAAAAATACACCGCGCCTATTCCCAGGGACTTCATGTGCGGTATCCAGTCCAGCACCTTCAGGATACGGTGCTCCAACACTCCGTCATTTTCAAAAGGAGCCCCGCAGAACCCCAAAGGATAAATCTGGTAAAACACACTTTCATACGCCCACATACTCTTTGCCTCCTAATGTTTGTATTCCGGCACGGCCTGTTGACCAGTCCAGTACCGTTTTTGCAGTTTTTTAGGTCTTTTTGTGGATAACTTGATTGCCATGTCACTTTTGGGGATAAAATTCTCCAGGAAATCCACAAAATCCACAGAGTTATCCACATCTACACATCTGTCATTTTAACATAAACTGGGTGTCATTTCCATATTTTCCAAAATTATTTCATGGATTTTTGTAAATTTTTGGTCTGCTAAAGCCACTCATCCCAAAAACGTTCCACCCTTTTCGCAACTCTGTTGACTGAAACAGTCTCATAATTTACCCACTCCCTGGGAAAAAGTTTCCGGTAGGAAAACTGCAGGAACCTCTCGTCCAACAGCGCGATTACCCCCACATCCTCTACGGTGCGGATCACCCTGCCCGCAGCCTGCAGCACCTTGTTCATCCCCGGATAACGGAAAGCATAGGCAAAGCCGTCCTCGCCGCATTCATCAAAGTATGCCTTCAGAATCCCCCTCTCATGACTCACCTGGGGCAGCCCTGTCCCCACGATGATGACGCCGATCAGGCTGTCCCCCTTCAGGTCAATTCCCTCGCCAAAGATTCCCCCCAGGACACAGAATCCCACCAGCATCCTGTCCCTCTCCCCGCCTGCTGTGCCTGGGAAATTCCCCCGGGCTGTCCGTTCCCCTCTTTTCTGAAAGCACTCCAGAAAGGCTTCCCTCTCCGTCTCACTCATGGACTCTCCCTGTATGATGCACTCCCTCTCCTCCCCGGCAAAGTTATCCACATACTTCTCATAAATCCTGTTCATAAAAGCATGGGAAGGACAGAACACCATATAATTGCCATGACGGTTTTTCACAATCTCCTCGATATACCAGGCAATCCTGTGGTATTCCTCCTCAGAGCGCCTGGTATACTTACTGGTGACATCCTCCGCAATCAAAACAGCCCGTTTTGCAGGATCAAAGACCGAGTTGGCATATACCTCGTAGTCATCCGAGTCGCCGCCCAGAAGCTTCTTATAATACTGTATGGGCAGAAAGGTGGCTGAGAAGAGGATGGTACTCCTGCCCCTGAGCATGCAGTTCTTCAGGTTTTCCCTGGGATTCACACAGAAAAGCTTCACCTTAAAGCTGCCGTCTTCCCCTGTCTCGGTATATTTCACATAGTTCTCATCCAACAGGTCATATATTAACAGGAAGTGGCTGACTTCAAAGTAAAAATCAAGCAGCATCTCCCTCTGGGGAACCTGACTGTCCTCCTGCTCTGAAAGATAATCCTCCATCACCCCGTGGAGCCGGAGAAGCCTGCCCATAAACGGTTCAATGTCCGCCGCCACAAGACAGCCCTCGCATTCCCTCTTCATCGCCAACAGCTCCTTATTGCACTGGTTCAGGTGCCAGACCAGCTTTTCCGCATACCCCCGCCTTACCAGAACGCTTTTCCTGCTAAGTCCGGTTAATTCCGGACCTTTATCGACTGCTTCCGGGCTCTTTCCAACTGCTTCCAGACTCTTTCCAACCGCTTCCGGGTTCCTTCTCCACTTTTCTGACTGTATTGTCATATCACGTGTCATATCTTGTGTCATTTTCAGCGATATTTGTCCGAAAACCCCAATATTTATCGGCATCTCTGCATTTTTTGACACGTATGTCTTTTTTCTTTTCTTTCCACTTTCTGACACGGTTGTCTTTTTTAATTCCCGTCGCAGTTCCGTAAACTGATCCTTCCACAGTTCCGCACTGTACATCTCCCTGCCCCTTTCCAGCAGGTTATGGGCCTCGTCAATGAGAAAAATATAGTTTCCCTGCACCCCCTCCGCAAAAAACCGCTTCAGATACACATGGGGGTCAAAGAGATAATTGTAGTCGCAGATAACCGCATCTGCATACAGACTGGCATCCAGGCACATCTCAAAAGGACAGACCCGGTACCGCCCGGCATATTCCTCTATTTTCTCCCTGCTGAAGCTTTCCTCGGAAGTAAGCAGGTCAAATACCGCCTCGTTAACCCTGTCATAATGTCCCTTCGCATAGGGGCAGTATTCCGGATTGCATTCCGTCTCCTCCATAAAACAGATCTTTTCCTTTGCCGTGAGAATGATGCTTTTCATCCGCAAGCCCTTATCCCGCAGAAGCTCCAGTGTCTCCTCCGCCACCGTCCTGGTAATTGTCTTGGCCGTCAGGTAAAACAGCCTGTCACCCATTCCTTTTCCCATGGCCTGAACCGAAGGATATATGGTGGAAACCGTCTTCCCCACTCCTGTGGGAGCCTCCAGAAACAGCTTTTTCCCATGATATATTGTTCTGTACACACTGGCTGCCAGCTCTCTCTGACCTTCCCTGTAGGGATAGGGAAAGGCCAGGCCCCTGATGGAATCCTGCCTGATGCCGTGCCACTTACAGGAATAGTCTGCCCACTTCTGATAGGCGGCAGTCACCCCGGCAAACCATTTCTCCAGTTCCCCAAACGCGTACTCCTCCCGGAAATACCTCAGTTCCTCCGTGGGAATATTACAGTAAGTGATCTGAACATGCACATGGTCCAGTCCCTGTTCCAGGCCATACATACAGGCATAGCACTTCGCCTGGGCCAGATGCAGCGGCTCCGGACCGCCTATTCTGGCCAGTTCCCGGTAGGTTCCCTTGATCTCGTCGACAGTGACCATACCCTGGTGGTGGATAATACCGTCAGCCCGGCCTTCCACCACAAGGATATATCCGTTCCCGGCCACTGTGTACTTCAGCGGAACCTCCGCCCGGTACTCCGCGCCCATTCTCTTCTGTATCATCCGGTGGATCCGGCTGCCTTCCTGCATGGCATTATCAAAGGATCCACGGTGCCGGTTGTCGATGTCCCCATGGCGCAGGATAAACTCCACCAGGTTCCTGACGGATATCCGAATCTCCTGGGGCGGCGCAGCGGCGCTTATACTTCCAGATACTTCCATGTCCCCAGGCACCCCCATACTCCCAGACGCTCTTATAATTTCAGTTCCGTCCATGCCACCACTCCCTAAAACACAGAACTCCCCATGCAGATAGATTATTCTATCCCACACAGGGAGTCCGTTTTCAGCCCTTCATTTTCATCCTTACATACGCTGCCTTCCCGCCCTCAGCTTGCAACGGCAAGTGTCTGCAGCAGATTCTCGAAATCGCTGTTATGTCCGTTGTAGGATACCTTCAGCGTCCTGCCCAGATCCAGTCCGTATACTCCCAGAAAGGATTTTGCATCCACAATATATCTATTGTAGGAAATGTCGATGTCAAAATCACATTTAGAAGCCACGTTCACAAAATGCTGCACTTCGTCAGGGGTCAAATGAATCAGTCTAACCATTTCCAGCCTTCCTTTCCACTAATCAGTTTTGTCCTCGGCCATCAATATCTGCCATCTGGCTTTACCATTCTATTATAGACAAAAAAAGACAAAAGTAAAGCTATTTTTTCTAAAACTCCACCATATATTCCCGAAAACGCAGGGGAAGCATTCCCTGCTGCAGCTTCCGGTTCCTGCGCTCCTCAATGGCTATTGTATGACAAAACCTGCGAAAAAGCTCCTGGTAGTGCGCCTCTTCTTCTGAATACACAAGCTGCAGGGGGGTATCCGCCTCCTCCCCCCGAAGCAGATACCACGGTTTCCCACTGGGATGTATACCGAACAGATTGCGTTTCTCATCATAAATTATAAAGTTCTCAGTGGGCAGCCTGTCCGCAAAATGGGGCATGATAAACACCATGACGTCATTCTTCGGCCCAATCCTGGAATAAAGCACACCATTGTCCAGTTCCTGGAACCGCAGAAACTGCTTCTGATGTCCTGTCTCCGTGGACACACCCCTCGCCAGCGCAAACGCCTTGTGAATATGGTCATTGGCCAGGTTATCAAACAGATGTCCCGGGAGACAGTTCCTGCCCAGTCCCTCCACCACGGTGCGGTACACTGCCTGGGCCTTTCCCTCATCCCCGGAAGCCAGGGCCATGGTCAACTTCAGGCTGTCCTCGCTGCCAAAGCGCCGGACCAGGGTATTCATTACCTTGCGCGTCCTGTCCTCATCCGCCCTGACAGGAATGTCTTCCGCAAACAATATGGGATCCTCCGTCAGGCACAGCAGGGTATCCCCATGATCCCTTTTCTCCTCATAGGCCTGGTAGATCGCGGTAAATACGCTTTCCACTGTATCCTCGCATCTGTATACAATCATTGTGTCTGTGCCTTCCTCCCATTCCGGTTTTCCTTCTTCTGTGCAGCTGTCTTGCCTTCCCCGATCCAGTTTTCCTTCCTCTGCCGCGTAAAAACACCTCACGGCGGCGCCGCTTAGACAGTAACAATCAGCTTCCTTCCCGGCCCCTCACAGCTGGCCGATGGCAGTCTGCTGCTGCTCCACTACGGACACCGGCCCCCAAAAGCCGGCATCGTCAAACAGCGACATCTGCCGGTATGTCATCCCGTCGCTGCCAAACCGCACACGCTCAGTCCGGTTGGTGAGATTCTGCACGATGGAGTCCTCGTCCAGTTTCACGGGATACATCATCTTCCCGCTGCAAGTGACAAAATACAGCGCCCTTTTCAGTACCACCCCTATTTTTTTCAGATCCTGGAAGGTCAGGTTTCCGCTCCTGCGGGCAGCGACAATCCTTCTGGCGCTTTTTACCCCCACACCGGGTACCCGCAGCAGGACTTCCAGGGGAGCGCGGTTGATCTCCACGGGGAACTGCTCCAGATGGCGTACTGCCCAGTCCTCCTTGGGATCCAGAAGGACATTAAAGAAAGGCCGCTTCTCATCCAGCAGTTCTTCCGCCCGAAACCCGTAAAACCGCAGCAGCCAGTCCGCCTGGTACAGCCTGTGCTCCCGCAGCAGCGGCGGTCCCCCGGGCAGCGCCGGCAGGCTCTTGTCCCCGGTGACGTTTACAAAAGCCGAATAAAATACCCTCTTCAGGTCAAATTTCCGGTACAGACTCTCTGCCACATGAATAATCTGAAAATCGCTCTCCGGAGTGGCCCCTATGATCATCTGTGTGGACTGTCCCCCTGCCACGAATTTCGGGGCATTCCGGTACAGCACCAGATCATTGCGGTTCACCTGGATCCCGTTCTGAATCTGGCGCATGGGAGTCAGAATACTTTTGCGGTGCTTGTTCGGGGCCAGGGAACGCAGCCCTTCCGCTGTGGGCAGTTCCAGGTTCACGCTCATCCTGTCCACCAGAAAGCCTGTCTGCTCTATCACCTCCGGAGCCGCCCCCGGAATGGCCTTTACATGGACATAACCGTTAAAGCGGTACCGGTTTCTCAGCAGCCAGACAGTGCGGCAGATCAGTTCCATGGTAAAAGTGGGATTTCCGATAATCCCGGAGCTCAAAAACAGTCCCTCGATGTAGTTCCTGCGGTAAAACTCCATGGTGAGGATACACACTTCCTCCGGCGTAAATGTGGCCCTGGGAATGTCATTTGAATGACGGTTGCGGCAGTATTTACAGTCGTAAATGCACTCATTGGTCAGCAGTATCTTCAGAAGGCTGATGCACCTGCCGTCACTGGAAAAACTGTGGCAGATTCCCGCCGCCACACAGTTTCCCATGCTGTGCCCGTTCCCCTTCCTCTCCACCCCGCTGGAAGTACAGGCCACGTCATACTTGGCGGCATCCGTAAGCACCTGCAGCTTCTCCTCCAACGGCATCCCCTGGCTGCTCTTCAAATATTCCACTTCCGGTTCCTCCGTTAATCCTCTGTTTTACCCCCTTAAGCCAGACCTCCTGCCCCAACCCGTCCGGCAGCGCCCTGGCCTGTGTCCTGCCCCTCGAAGCAGGCTTCCCCCCATCCCACGGTACTCTCCCTGCCTCCCGCCCTGTACTGGCTTGCATTCAGCCCTCTCTGTTTCCTGTCCCTGTACAGTCATATACTCCTCTGCGAACTCATGTTCCTGAACATTTGTTCTATTAACAGGATAGCACGTATGTTCTATATTTGCAAGTACTTTTTTCCGGAATTTTTATGTCGAATTTTTATATCGTTACTGTTCACGGCTTCGCCGTTCACAGCAACATGATGCACACATACAATAGAATTCAAGTGCAGAATTCTATTGTCATGAATTGAGCAAAGAACGCTCATTTTGGCGCCCGCTGTCTCGGGCTTTTCGTGCATAATGCGCACGAAAACCCTCGCGGAGGCACCGAGTGAACAGTAACTTTATATCCGTACTATATATATGGCTGCCGCCCCCGTTTTCCCTTGTGTCCTCCGGATAAATGTGCTATCCTATAAACACAAAAAACTGCGCCACGCAGAATTCTGGACCGGAGGTTTAAAAATGGACAGCAGTCATATTGCAATTCCTTCCCTTTTGAAGGTAGGGAAGGGAACACTGAAAAATCTGGGAGACTATATCAGAAGCGGCGGTATGGACAGGGCCGTTATTTACTTTGGAAACGACCTCATCGACATGTTTGGGAATGACGTGATGAAATCCTTCAGGGAAAACGGTATATCGGTTCTGGAGTACCGGGAACTGGATTCCATCAGAATAGAGGATATCGTGGAGCTTGCATTTTCCATGGACAGCAAAACCCAGGTGATACTGGGACTGGGCGGTGGAAAGGTCATCGACGCTGCCAAATATGCCGCCTATCTGCGCAGGCTCCCCTTCATCAGCGTCCCCACCTCCGCCTCCAGCGACGGATTTTCCAGTGCCAGTGCCTCCCTGACGGTGAACGGACGCCGCACCTCCGTACCCGCCCGGATGGCCTATGGCATCGTGGCGGATACCGACATCATCAAAAGCGCCCCGGAAAAATTTCTCTACTCCGGTATAGGGGACATGGTATCCAAGATTACGGCGCTTTATGACTGGTCCTACGAAGCGGAAAAAGGTGCCTCCGTGGTGAATGATTTCGCGGTAATGATTGCCAAGAAAGCCGTGAACAGCTTCGTGCGCACCCCCTTCCGGGACATCCGTGAAGACCTGTTCCTGAGGGAACTGCTGGACTCCCTGGCCATGAGCGGCATTGCCAATGAGATAGCGGGGAACAGCGCCCCCACCAGCGGCAGCGAGCACCTGATCTCCCATGCCCTGGATAAAATGCTGGAACAGCCCCAGCTCCACGGAGTGCAGGTGGGAATTGCCACCTATCTCATGAGCCGGGTGCAGGACCACCGTTTTCTGAGGGTGAATGCCATCCTCACGGACACCGGATTCTGGGATTATGCGGCCTCCCTGAACCTCAACCGGGAAGACTACGAAAAAGCCATCGACCTGGCACCCTCCGTAAAGCCCTTCCGCCACACCTATCTTCATGAGGAAAAATACCGGATCCTGGCAAAACAGATTCTCCGGGAGGATGAGACACTGAAAAAAATCTTTCGCTGAGCAACCTGCAGGCGGTATTTCCCATCCGCAGACACCAGGCTGCCTGCCCGTCACAGCGCAGATTTTTTATTCAGTCCGCCTCCTCGTTCCTCCTGCATCTTCAGAAGATATGTCCTGCAGGCGGCCATCCCGCTCCCGGCCGTCAGTTTCAGGAGCTTTGACACTGCACTGTCCGATAAGTACCCCATCTTAAGAAAGGCCAGAAACTCCTCTTCCTTTCTTTCCTCCGCCAGACGGGAGGCCACTTTCAGGGCAGTGTGCCTCAGGTAGGCTGTGTAGGGAGCGTATTCTCCCCCTGTGCTGCGCAGAATTCCAAGCCCGGCAAACTCCAGGCGTTCCTCAGGGTCCGAAATTTCCGCAAAGCAGGCATCATATTCCCCGTAATCGATCTCCTCCCCGTTCCATGCCATGTCCAGGTGATACGCAGCGTCCCGTTTCAGGCTTCCTGGAATCAGAAAAACCTCTTCCCGCTCCTCCCCGCCCCTGTGGTAAGCATGCACCATGCAGCGGGTCCATTCCACATTTGCACACTTCTCCGCAAATTCAGGAGGCACTGCATTCAGGGCAGGCACAAGCCCCCTGGCGGTTCCGATCCAGGCCCCCACCCTGTGGGCATAGAGCAGGGCTCCCTTTCCCAGGCGCTCCAGGGTTGCCGGAAGCTCCACTTCCTCCAGTCTTTTCGCCGCAAGGGCATACTCCCCTGTCTGTCTCAGCCCTTCATTCAGCCAGATCCGCCTCAGCCCGCTGCCAAAAAACGCATAACTGCCCAGATACTGCAGTTTCCCCGGAAGCACAGCCTCCTCCAGACGCCCGCATTCCTCAAACACACCTCCCTTCTGGTAGGGACAGGCATCGGGGATCTCCCTCAGCCCTTCGGAAAACCTGACCTTCCTCAGTCTGCTGCACTGGCAGAAAGCACCCATCCCAAGGGACGTCACGCTGTCCGGCATATGGATCTCCTCCAGGTACCGCTGCTGCGCAAACGCTGACCTGGCGATCTTCACCACCCCCTCCGGAATCGCAAATGCTTTATCCATTTTCCCCGGAGGATAGTATTCCAGGGTTCTGCCGTCCCGGGAGTAGACCACACCGTCCGCGGAACTGTAAAGCCTGTACCCCTCCCCGATATGAACTGCCTCCAGTCCCCGGGCCCTGCGCAGTACGCCCGGGTCGAGCGCTGCCCTCCCGCGGCGTATGGTGAGCTCCCTGCACTGCCTGTAACAGTTTCCTCCCAGTTTCTCCATACTGCCCCCGGGAGGCAGAACCGGCGTATCCAGGTACTCCGGAACAGCCTCGGAAAAAGCGCTCTCATGGAATCTCCTGACGCCCTCCGGAATCCTCAGCCTCTCCACAGGACGGTTCAGCCGGTAAAACATGTTCCCCACCAGGCAGAAATCACCCTGGCGCTCTTTCCAGGCCGAATGGTCAAAGGCATTTTCCTCCACGGACACGTCCGGATTCCGAAACAGAATCTCGCCGCAGACAGTATACTGGAAAGCCTTCCGCCTGATCCTCCTCACCCGGGAAGGCACTACGGCCCTGTCCTGCCACCCTGCTCCCAGGCTGTACAGAAGCTCCCTGCCGTCCGCCGAATACAGCATCTGTCCGTCAGTGGAAAATCTGGGGTTTCCTTCCTGCACCTCCAGATGCTCCAACTGCGGCAGCACCCGGTTGTCAATGAAAATCTCCGTCACAGAGGCAGGTATGAACAGGAACCTGGCCATGGAAAGCGGCGTCCTGTCCCTCATATGCCACCGGACTACGGGGTTCCCATCATAGTTTTCCGGCAGGCGCAGACAGGCATTTCCCAGCCTGACCCCCCTGACAATATAGCCGGTCCACCCGGAAGAGGAACTGCCCGTCCTCTCCAGGCAGAACCGGTTGCCCCCATATTCATACCAAAACTCCTTCTCCACTCCCAAATCCTCCTCCCTCCTTCCCATCCTGTCAGGCTTTTCGCAGCACATAATCCGTATATATGTTTCGTTTTATCGCATTATATACCATGGAGGCCCCCTTGTCAAGGGCAAACAGGGAATCCGGATTTCCAGGTAAAAAAGTCCATATACCCGCCTATCCAACAGGTACATGGACTCCTCCCAGAACCCGGCCGCCTTCGGCCCGTGTCACTCCGCGGCCGTCTTCCTTCTATGGCGTTTCCGATAGTCCTTCTCTATCTCCGCCTTCCACCCGGCGGGGACTGCCTGCTCCATACAGGCGTTGGCCCGGGCACTGCTCACAGCCCGGCTTACCACGGCATAATTCAATCTGGTGCCCTGGCTGTCGCATTCAAAATTCACGGCGTTCTCCTCCCGGATTCCGAACCGGCCCGCAACCTGTATGGCATCCATGTTCGCCCCCAGGAACAGAAATTCCCACCCCCACTTCTCCTTCTTCTCCTCCACCATCTGCCGCACCTTTTCAAAATCATACTGTCTGCTGGAATTCTCCATGCCATCCGTGGTAATGATGAAGAGGGTTTTCTCCGGCCTGTCCTCCTCTCTCGCATACTTGTGCACCGTGGCTATATGCTTCACGGCTCCCCCCACTGCATCCAACAGGGCCGTACACCCCCTGACATAATACTCCTTCTCCGTAACGGGCTCCACCTCTTCCAGGTCCAGCCTGTCGTGCAGCACTTCGCATCTGTCGTCAAACAGCACCGTGGAGATGACTGCCTTCCCCTCCTCCTTCTTCTGTCTCTCCAGCATGGAATTGTACCCGCCGATGGTATCCTCCTCCAGTCCCGCCATGGAACCGCTCCTGTCCAGTATAAACACGATTTCCGTCAGTCCTTTTTTCATCCCTCGTACCCCGCTTTCTTTTTGATAAAACTACTATACCCCGAAAAAAGGAAAGCATGGTCTCCCGGCAGGCGACATTTTACGCCCCCAGCATGGGTTCCCCGTACTGGAACAGGGCCAGGTTGATACTGTAAATGTCATAGGTACCCTGTTCTATAAAATAGGAAATAATCAGGTCAAACCTGCTGCTGGGCGACAGGGCCATCTCAGCCCTTGCAAGCAGGTCCCTGGTTTCGTCCAGGTTCAGTTCCAGAGCCACCGCCAGAGCCAGGGCCGTGCTCTTCCCGGGTCTGTAACTTACGTTACAGCGTATCTTGGAAAACAGTTTTCTGTCAATATTTGCCTTCTTATATACTTCCACATCCGTCAGGCCCCGTTGGTCGATAAGCCGGAACAGACGCTCCTGGAAGGTCTCCCCCACCTGAGACACCACTTCCTCCAGACTCCGTTTGGAAACCCGGTGTCCGGCAGCGCCCCGCTTCCTTTTTTCCTGCTCCCCTCCCACGGGGGACTCGGGTGCAAAAGACGGCCCCTCCCTGAGGAACTTCGGCACCTGAAGGTGATTTTCAGCCGCCTGCCGCGCCGCAGCAGCAGGTGCTGCCACAGGCATGGGCCGGCGGCCCGGGGCAGACTGGAACGGCACAGGCGGGATATCCGGGGCAGACTGGAACGGCACAGGCCGGAAAGGAGTCCCGGGCGACCCGTATTCCTCCTCCTGCTTTTCCTCCACATAGTGCCTGTGGATATAGGACGGGATTCCCCCGAAGAGCTTTCCCGTCATCTCAAAGGATTCCCCGTCAAAAACCACCAGATACACCGTCATCTCTTCCACAGCCAGAAAATCCCCGATCTCCGACAGGGCTATCCGCAGGCCCTCCCCCTTGGGAAAGCCGCAGACCCCCGTTGAGATCAGCGGAAAGGCAATACTTTCACAGCCGCATTCCAGGGCCGCCCGGAGGCTGTTTCTGTAACAGCGCCTTACTAG
>CAJTSY010000085.1:6254-18211 GCA_910578995.1 uncultured Acetatifactor sp. | reverse complement strand
GGCTAGTGCTCGGATCGGGGCTGGGACTGGGGCTGGGACTGGGGCTGGACTCCCCATCATCCTTCCCCCCGCCATATTTCACCAGATCCGCGAAGGAGTAGGACATATCCTTGTCCGAATCGTCAATCTGCACCGTATAACTCCTGGTCTCATGTCCTTCCTTCCGCAGTATAATCACATGGGAGCCTTCGGACTTCCGGAAACTGCAGGGGACGATTCCCACATAATGTCCGTCCAGGTAAACCTCCGCCCCCTCCGGCGCATCAATATACACCTTATAATAATCGGTCACCGGATTCTGGGAGGAGGAGTCAGATTCCGTGCTGCTTTCATCTTCCCCGCCCTCTGCCTCCACAGCTTCCATGACGATGTCAAAGCTTGCAGACTCCTGAGCCACCCGGATATACTGTGTGATGGACTGATATCCTTCCGCCCGCACAATCAGCTGGTGAAGGCCGTACTCCAAGGTAACCGGGCCGGAGGCATCCGCTTCCTCCCCGTCTATATACAGCCTGGCATCGGAGGGCGTCAGGGAGAAAAGCACCATGCCTGTCTGCGGTTCCGGTATCTCCAGGTCGCCTATATCCAGTACCGTTTCCTCATTCCGCAGTATCTGAGCGTCTTTGACGCCGCCTCCGCCCTTGTTGCTGATACTGACACGATAATTTCCCTCCGGCACCAGAAGCAGCATGTCCTCCGTTATGCGCTGGATCAGGGTATCACCCACCTCGATCCATCCTCCGACAAAATTTTCATCATTGGTCAGGCGCAGGTAGCCATGCCCCCTCTCCACACGCACAGAAAGGACCTGGCTGCCTATGCCCTGAAAACTCAGCACGTCCGCGGCATTCAGATCCATCAGTTCAATATTTCTGCCCTGGGACAGGTACTGGGTATTGGAAGTTAGCTTATACAGCTCATCCCCGATGGTCACCTCTCCCTTTCCCGTGTTTATCTCGTACTGCACCACGTCGGAGTATCCCCAACTTTGAGTTGACAGGCACATTGTAGTCAAATGCTTCCTGGATTTCAGAAAAGTGACATCCACAATGTCCCCCTTCTGTATCTGCCCAATCGTGATTGCCTCGCCGTATTTGTCATATAGCCTCGTAGTCCCGTCCATGGACAGCGTATATTTCCGGCCCAGGTCAAGATTCAGGAAGGTCACCGTATTTTCCTCTTCGTTCCGGTCCGTCAGGATGGCGGTATCAGCGGAATCATAGCTTTCCGGTCCGGGAACCACAAAGCCTGTGTCGGCCTTTTCAGGCGCAGGCGTGCTTTCCGGCTTACCGCCGTTCCACGGGAACGCGGTCCCGCAGCCGGACAGGAAAAGGGCTGCTGCTGCCGCAAACAAGACCTCCCTGAATCTGTTTTTCTTTCTCCGGGTATCTCCAACGTTTTTTTTCACATTCATACCTCTTGTACGCCGCAGCGTACATGCCAATCAATCGTTTGAAATTGAAACCTCCAAACGTTTCTCCCTGTATCTTCGCCCCTCATGACCGCTCCCGTCCCAGATGGCCCAGGTCGCGGAACACCTCGTCCAGGAAACGCTGTTTTTCCTTCTCCTGGGCAATGACCTTTTCCAGTTTCTCCTGATTCTTTTCCGGAATCCATGCCTTTCCGGAATTGTAATAAAAATTGGCGATTTTCCAGAATTTTTCCGGATATGCCAGCCTGTAATACAAATCGATCCTGCTGCCGGCGGAGATGGGGCGCTCCCTCTCATAGGCCTCCAGCAATGCGGATCCCAGGGACACGGACCAGTTCTCCTTCTCCAGAAGCTTGCGCAGCAGCAGGTACAGATCCCTGACCGGATTGTCACGGACATACTTCTCAAAATTTACCAGAAGCCACCCCCCGCTTCCCAGGAGTATATTGTGATATTGATAGTCGCCATGACAAAATGCCGCCGGTTCCCCCTCATTTACCGAAAACAGGGAGGCGTATCCCTTCCACTCCTCCAGCACTGCTGCTGCCTGTTCCAGAAAGACATCCATGGCTTTGCGCAGGCTGATCTCAAACCAGTTCTTCTGCTTTTTCTGCTGAAGATATTTCTTCACACGCCTCAGCTCCCTGTTGCGCTTTTCGTATTCGGCCTCCGATGAAAATGTCTCCGGAAGCCCCGGCGTATCCGCCGGAAGCACCATGCTGCCGTGCAGTTTTGCCAGAAACCTCACTGCCTCCACGCATTCTCCCCTGTCGTGGATGCTGCATTCCCTTCCGTCCTGCCAGGTCTTCAGCACATACCTGACGCCGTCGTTATCCTTTACAAACAGCGCCCCTTCCCTGTCCGGCAGAATCCGCTCCACCTGCACCAGTCCCGCCTCCGCAACCTGTCCGAGCAGCTTATCCTGCAGCGCGATTCTCTCCTGGCTCCCTGCATATTCCTTCAAAATCAGGCATCCCTGACTGGTATCGCACAAAATTGCCCCTCTGCCCTTCCTGGTACGAAGCACCTCGATATCATACTGTTCCAGTAACTCAACTGCCCTGTCGTTCACTTCCGGCTCCTCCTGATTGGTTTCTTCCATCGCCGCACTGCGTCCAGTCCGGTTCCTAACCTATCATATGAGGTCAATCCTGAAAGTATGTTACTGCTTTTGTCCTATTTTCGAAGCCGCACTGCCTCCTCCATCAGAATCTCACTCCTGTTCTTACAGGGATCCTCCAAAACCAGCTCCAAAAGTTTCTGCAGGGTTTCCCCAAGCTCCCTGCCGGGCTTCCAGCCTGCGGCAATCAGATCCGTCCCGGTTATGGCAAGATCCTTCAGGGATACGCACTGCCCCTGTTCCATTACTTTCCCGTAAAGCTTCTGCCATTGATCCAGTCTTTCCAGCTTTTCCTGCCTCAGGTATCCGCTCTGGGCCATAACGTCAGCCCGCTTTACGGCGAAAAGTCCCGGGAAGGCATCCTCCCCTATCTTACTGACTGCACGGCGCACGGCGGCCATGTTCGGTTCGACTCCGTTTCCATAGTCGTGATACAACACCAGCTTACGCACCATGCGGATGGTCTCGTTGTCAAATTTGAGTCTCTTTAAAACTGCCTCCGCCAGCTCCGCGCTCACTGCGGCATGCCGGTGGAAATGGGTAATTCCTTCCTCGTCCACGGTTTCCGTCTCCGGCTTTCCAATATCATGGAGCAGCATGGCAAGGCGCAGCGTCCTGTCAGCCTCCACCCACTTCAGGGAATGAAGGATATGCTCCCCCACACTATAGCAGTGATGGGGATGCCTCTGCTCCGTCTCCATGCATCTGTCCAGTTCCGGAAGAAAAACTTTTGTGACACCAGTGTCATAAGCTGTACGGAGATAGTCCGGATGGGGGGAAACCAGCAGTTTTACCAGTTCCACCTGGATCCGCTCGGCGCTGATCCTGCTTAAACGGGGCGCAAGCCGGCGAATGGCCTCCAGGGTCTCCTCCTCAATGGCATATCCCAGCTGCGCGGAAAAGCGGATTGCCCGCAGTATGCGCAGCGCGTCTTCCTCAAAACGCTCCCCCGGGTTCC
Organism: uncultured Acetatifactor sp.; assembly: GCA_910578995.1. Taxonomy (GTDB): domain Bacteria; phylum Bacillota; class Clostridia; order Lachnospirales; family Lachnospiraceae; genus Acetatifactor. Next base: position 14,701 of record CAJTSY010000085.1, on the reverse strand, counting down.
CCACGCACCGCACGATTCCCGCCTCCAGATCCTCCATTCCGCCAAACAGATCTACCAGGCCCTCCCGGTCATTATAGGCCATGGCGTTAATGGTCAGATCCCTGCGCTTCAAGTCCTCCTCCAGGCTCGGCGTGAAAGTTACCTCCTTCGGATGCCTGCCGTCCTCATACTTTCCGTCAAGCCGGTAAGTGGTAACCTCAAATCCCTCTCTGTCCATCACGACGGTAACCGTACCATGCTGCAGTCCCGTATCTATGGTACGGGAAAAAAGGGCTTTCACCTGGGCGGGTGTGGCCGAGGTAGTGATGTCCCAGTCCTCGGGCTCCCTGCCCAGAATACAGTCCCTTACACAGCCGCCCACCACATAGGCCTCAAACCCCGCCCTTCTGATGGCGTCTATGATAGCCTGTCCCTTTTGGGGCACACTTATGCTGATATTGCGTTTCATCCTGCCACCTTCCTTTCCCGGCCATTATATACCCGGCTTCCATACCATTCCTGCCTGCAGGCCAACATTTAAAGGGCGGCCATGAAACCCTGCGCCGCCCTCTCCTTCGTATTTATTCGTCAGCTCCGCCTTCCTGAGCGCTGTCGGAATTCCTGTCCCCGGCCATCGCCGGATCCGCTTTCATCGCCTGAGGATGCCCCGGCATCACCGCTTCCGTTCTCCCCGTCCGACGATGCTCCGGCCTCAGGACTTCCGCTCTCTTCGCCCGGTGATTTCCGGCATCAACGCTTCCGTTCTCTCCACCTGACGATACCTAGTCATCGCCGCTTCCGCTCTCTTCGCCTGACGATGACTCCGCCTCGCTGCTTCCGCTCTCTTCGCCTGACGATGACTCTGCCTCGCCGTTTCCGCTCTCTTCGCCTGACGATACCCCGGCATCACTGCTGCCGCCCTCTTCACTTGACGATGCCCCGGCATCACCGCTTCCGCTCTCTTCGCCTGACGATGACTCTGCCTCGCCGCTTCCGCTCTCTTCTCCTGACGATGCCCCGGCATCACCGCTTCCGCTCTCTTCTCCTGACGATGACTCCGCCTCGCTCTGGGACGCTGCCGCTTCCTCTTCCCGAATCTTCAGATAGGGCAGATTGCCTTTAGGATCCTCCACGTCTACATTCTCCGTAAAAGCATCCATGTATTCCGAAACTCTCTCGTTCAGGATAGTGGTTCTGATTCTCTGGATCCATTCCGCATCACCGGCCCCCACATAATACAGCACATAGGTGTACTGCTCCGCAGCCGGAGAAATTACTGCCGTGTCTCCTGCCGCCCTTGCACTGTCCCCTATCCACTCGGCCAGTTCTGAGGGCATATCCGACGCAATGGCGCCCTCCAACAGACCGCCTTCCAGGCTGGTCACTTCCGGGTCATTATACTTGTCGCAGATTTCCGCAAAACTCTCCTCGGTGGCAGCACCGCCCTTCCACTCGTCCAGGATTGCCTGCCCATTGTCCTCCCCGGTCAGCGCCACCCGCAGGTTCGCGGTGGGCGTCTCGTCCAGATAACGGCTCTCAAATCCTACCACATAATATTTATGGCTGGAGGAGTCTTCGATGACAGTAGTGTCACCCTGTTTTCTCTCTTCGTCAAACAGCCAGTCGCTGATCATATAGCTGACTGCAGACCGTTTTGCGTTGGTAAACGCCTCACCATCTGTGAGGATATCTTTTTCAAGCCTGTCCGCTTCCTCCTTTGCCTTTTCCATGGCGGCGGCAATCTCGGCCTCGGACGGCTGGTAGGCTTCTTCAGTACTTTCCTCAGAGCCCTCTCCGCCCTGATCCCCGCCTTCTTCCTCTGTATCATCCTGCGGATCCGCCAGTTCCGTGGGTTCCGTGGGAAGCTCTGCGTTTACTTCCTTCTTGTAATAGTCCACGGAATCATAGCTTGCGGTATGCTCGTCATAATAGGCCTGGATGTCCTCCTGGCCGGGTGTGAGCTTTTCCGCCACCGCCTCCGAATAGGCATTTACATACAGGTTCCTCTCCAGGCAAGGCTTAATCCTTGCTTCCGTGGCATAGGGGCCATAAAGCTGCTTAATGTAATTTTTCACGGTAGTTCCGCCCTCGGTAGCCGCATCCGCCAACTGCTGCCTGTACTCATTATAATCCCCGGCCACATCATAGGTGAATCCTTCCCCGCGGGCTTCCTTCTCCAGCCCCATGGTACGGGCAATATTCTGCACCGCCAGCTCATCGAAATAATCCCCCCAGGTGAGCGTGTCAGAGTACATCTGGGAATCAATATCCCTGCTGGTATCCAGTCCGAAATACGACAGGTAAGCGCCGTACTGGTTGAGATAACTGCTGCGCGCCACCTGATAGTTAAAGTCAAACTCCACCCTTGATATCTTTTCCCCGTTCACAGTGGCATAGGTTCCGTTAATGGTCAGATAATTCCGGATGGGGAAAGAAGCCACGATGCCCACGAGAATGACCACAAGGGCAATTCCCACGATACGGCTGATGCGCTCCTCCCGCTTCTCACGCTCTTTCAGCTCTTTTCTCCTCTGTATTTTCAGGTCATATTTTGTGACTATCTTTTCCGGCTCCTGCCCGGTGTTCTGTGTTTCCTTCTTAGGCATGATACATGTCTCCCTTCCCTGATTTTCATCGCCTCTGCGCAAAGCTTACCGCGAATGTATATTTTACAGCATTTTTCGCGAAATGGGAAGCTATTTCACATATTTTTCAAGTTTTTCCACAATATTTTTAATGCAGCCGGGCTCAAAGGGACTCTGCAGCCCCACTTCCTTCACCATATTGGTGAAGAAATCCGATGCGGACAGCCTGCACAGCTTCAGATAGCTCTCCCAGGCCCCGTGGAAATCCTCGTCCATTTTCACCTTGTACTGCAGCGCGCAGGTCTGGGCCAGGCTGTAGTCGATGTAGTAGAACGGGGAATTGTAAATGTGCTGCTGTTTCTGCCAGAAAGTCCCTTTCTCCAGGTACGGATCCCCGGTGTAATCCTGATGGGGCCTGTACTGGCTCTCCAGTTTCAGCCATACAGCGTTGCGCTCCGCCGGGGTCATGTCCGGGTTCTCATACACAATATGCTGGAACTCGTCCACCATGCACCCATAGGGAATGAATGCCGCGGAATCCTCCAGGTGCATCTCAATATAATCCCCGGCCCGCTCCCCGAAGAACAGCTCCATCCACTTCTGGGTGAAAAATTCCATGGACATGGAATGAATCTCCGCTGTCTCCATCGTTATGTCGGAATGCTCCCTGATGGGATCCCTGCCGGAGAGATATCCCTGGAAAGCATGTCCGCACTCATGGGTTATGACATCCACGTCACCACTGGTACCGTTAAAATTGGCAAACACAAAGGGGGAATGATAAACCGGCATATATGTCATATATCCGCCTGCCCGTTTAGTTTTGCGTCCCAATACGTCAAAGAGCTCATTCTCCATCATGAAGTCATAGAATTCCTTCGTCTCCGGGGAAAGCTCGCTGTACATCCTCTGTCCCGCCGCCAGTATTTCCTCCGGACTGCCCAGGGGCGCCGGATTCCCTTCCCTGAAATATACGGAGCCGTCGATATAGCTCAGCTTATCGAGCCCCAGTCTCTGCCGTCTGCGGTCGTGGAGTTTCTCCGCAAAAGGCACAAAAAATTCCCTGATCTGGCTGCGGAAGTTTTCCACTTCCTCCTTGCCGTAGCAGTTCCGCATCATCCTGTAATACCCCAGCTCCAGGTAATTCTCATACCCCATGGCCCTGGCCTGGGCCGTGCGGTTCTTCACCAGTTTGTCATAGATCTCATCCAGCTTCTCCGCATTTTCCTGAAAAAAGGCGCTCTGTTTCTCATAGGCCGCCGCCCTGACACTCCTGTCGGAATTGACCAGATAGGGGCGCAGCAGGGACAGGTTCAGGACTTTCCCGTCAAACTCGATCTTTGCCCCCGCGATCAGCTTATTGTACTCTGTAGTCAGGGCGTTTTCCTCCTGCATCAGGGGGATCAGTTTTTCGTCCATGGCCTTCCTGGACAGTTCCATGTTCTTAAAAGCCACGGGGCCGATCTTTCCTTCCAGATATTCCCGGTAGGGGGAGACATACAGCTTCTTCTCGTACTCCAACAGCAGATTATGCAGCACGGGTCCCTTCTCATTGTAATACTCATGTTCCCCGTCGTAGAATTCATCCGTGGTATCCACATCATAGCGGATATGGGCAATGGTCATCTGGGTATGTACCCGGTCTGTCAGTTCATAATACCTCTCATGGACCCTGAACTGTTCCTCCCCATTGACAGCCCTGTCAAAATCTTCCATAATGGATCTCATCTCTTTCTCAACCTGTTCAAAATCCACCCGCTGATAAGGCATATCCTTAAATTTCATGTTCCTTCCTCTCCTTTTTGCTTCCGCATTTTTACATTATTGTATTATTGTACATGATTCTTTCCTGCATGTAAATATTCAGATGAGAAAACATTCAGGTTAAAATGCCCCGAAGCCCCTTCATAATCTCACAACTGTGCAAAAATTAATAATTTTGTAATACAATGAACCTAATTTAACTTGAAATCCGTTCTTCCTGGTGGTAATATAATATCAGTATTTTACATAAATTTTATAAAATGCGGAGGAAGCGAGAGATGTTTGAGGAACTGAAAAAGAAAATCATGAAAGGCTCCCTGTTATGGTCCATCATTCTGATCATAGCAGGCCTGGGGCTTGCAGGCTGGAATGCCATGAACGCCTTTTATGCCGCCACCGGGTATGTGGATTTTACCACCCTTGCGCCGGAAGAGATCAAGAGCCAGCTGGTCGATGTGGATCTCCAGGAAAGTTTTGGCTGTTACCTGGAGGAGCAGGAGACCAATACCAAAACCCATGTAACCAAGACCACACATTATTACTACATTATCTGGACCGGTGACGAGAACGCCACCGACTGGCGTTATATGTCAGTAAAGGTTCCCGCAAAATATGGAACCACGATGGATACCCTCACTGACAATACATATAACGAAGTGCTCTCCGACCCCGTTTCCCTCAGCGGTGAGATAAAGAAACTGGACTCCGAAGAAATGTCCTATTTCAGGAGTACTCTCAAGCAGCTGGGCCTGACAGACGAGGAAATTGATGAGAGCACACTGCCTTATTATATCAATGTATTTGCCAGCAAGCCAAGCATGAACGTTATGTTTATCGGACTTTTCAGTATCGGCGCGGTTCTGCTGATTTTCGGCATCTTCAGGATTGCCAAGGTGGCCGGCGGCAGTTCGGTGAAAAAGCTGCGCAGGGACATCCAGGCTGCAGGCTACACCGAATCCAGTATAGATGCGGATTACAGGAGCGCGCAGTCCTTTGATAAGAAAGGTGTCCTGAAAGTGGGCCGCCTGATGACCTATTATATTTCCGGCTCCGATGCAAGGGCCATTCCCAACAACAAGATCATGTGGGCTTACCAGAATACCATCACACACCGCACCAACGGAGTAAAGACCGGTACGACCTACAATGTGATGGTCTTCGACGAAATTACCCCCAAGGGACACACCTTCGCGGTTGCCAATGAATCCATAGCCCAGGAGATGCTCGGGCTGATTAATGCTTCATTCCCCTGGGTAGTGGTGGGCTATTCCGACGAGCTGAAAAAGCTTTACAACAAAAACCGCTCACAGTTCCTTGGCCTGCGTTACAATACCTGCGAGCACACTGCCGTGGAACCTTCCTCCCAGGAAGAGAGTGCTACCGGCGGACAGCCCTGAAATTGATTCCAAACACCAGACACTGTGTCCGGAAAACAATTAAAGAAAAAATCCGGGAGGCGCCCTTCCAGGGAGTTTCCCGGATTTTGTATGGTACGGAAAGAAATCCACAAAGGAGAAAACACATGAAAAAATGGAAGGAAAATTTCCTCTTTTTCTGCAGAAACAGGACATATCTGTTCTTTCTAGTCCTGACCGCACTGGGAAGCTACGGATTCTTTGTCACCCATTCGTCCATAGGAATAGACGATACATGCTATGCCTATTATTTTGAAGACGGTCTTAACGTCATTATCGGTAGATGGTTCCTCTTTCTGCTGAACCGGATATTCCACGTTTCCGACTTCTCGCCCTTTATTACAGACCTGGCCGGGGTACTGATCCTGATGCTGGCCGTGACGGTATGGTGTACCCTGCTTCGCTCCATATGTGAAGACCGTGTGCCTCTGTGGGGATATGTGTTCTTCTCCTGCATCTTTCTCTCCTGCCCGCTGATCAGCGAGGTTTATCCCTATTACCTGCACAACGGGATTTCCACAGGGTATCTGTGCACGGCTGTCAGCCTGTGCTTTTTCCGGGATCTCGCAGGGATAACAGATAAGCGAGGATGGAAAAAGACGCTCCCGGCGGCCCTTGGAATGATTTTCTTTCTGTGCACTGCCCTGGGCTGCTATGAATCCTTTATGATCGTATGGCTGCTTGGAATTTTACTGGTGCTTCTCACACTCCTGTATATGGGACAGGACTGCCGGGTCTTTCCCCTGCTGGGGACAGGAGCCGCAGGAGCCGCTGCTTCCCTCCTTCTGCGCAGCCTCATGATCACGGTTCTCACCCTGGCCTATAACCTGAAAGAACTGCCCGGGTATTCCGAACCGCGCTCCATAGGGGAGATGTCGGCGTGGATTTCGGCCGGAGCTTTTCCGCAGTTCGCCATGGCAGTAAAACGTTTTTACGTTATGTACTTTGCGTTTGCATACGCCTATTACCCTATCAGGATCTTTGTTGCAGCCTCCCTCTTCCTGGCGCTCTATGGCATATGGTCGGCCTTTTACAGGAAAAAACCCTGGATCGCGGTGCTGACCTTCGGCTGCTTCGTGGCCTGTTTCCTGTTGGTCTTCGTGGAAGGAAAGGTCACACTGTACCGCTCCGCCCAGTTTCTTCCGGTGATATGCGGCTATGGCGCATTTCTGGCCTCCCATGGAGCACACAGGCTAAAAAGCCTGCGGCTCCCAAAAACGTTCCCTGCAGCCGGGCAATTCCGGAAATTTTTCCCCGGAACAGTCACTGCCCTCCTGGTCTTTGCCCTTTCCGCCGTACTCTGGAACCAGTGTTATGACATGAACCGGTGGTTTTATGTGGACTGGCAGAAGTACCAGGCAACTGTCAATACCATGGAGCAGGTAGCCTTTGTCCTGGAACGGGAACATGATACTTCCAAACCCCTTGTGTTCACCGGAACCTACCAGCCTCCCAAAGGCATTATCGGCGACGCTTATGTGGAGTACGGCACCAAAACCTTCTATCAGATCAACCGCCTGACACAGCCTGTGGATGCACACCTGTTGGAAAAGTTTTACAGGGAATACGGCGTATGGGTGGCGCAGATGCCCTCCCTCTCCCTCATAGGATGGGGCATGAACGCCTTTGAAACCGATGAGGAACTGGTGCGCTTTCTGGCCAAGCACGGGCATGACTTCCAGGCAAATACTGATCCCGCCCTGTATGAATCCGCCTGTCAGTACTCTGTGGAACTGCCCCGCTTTCCTGCGGAAGGTTCAATTGTGGATATGGGAGATTATATTATCGTACATTTCTGAGTGTTTACATGATCATGCACACAGTATGCACGTTTTGCCGACTGTGTGCATGTTTTGCTGACTTTTATAAAAGCCTAACAGCAGTCCTGCTCACTTACGTACAGCGGAAGCGGGAACCATCCTGCCGGGAGCCCTTCCAGTTCCTTATAAAATACCTGGGTACTGCGGAAAAGCAGCCTGGCCGCCTGGGCGGCGGTAAGTTCCCTCCGCACCGGGACATGCATGTCTTCGCTTCCGGTCTCCTCTTTCTGCTCCGGCCGCGGCAGATTCCGTTCCTCTTCCCCGGCCACCGTCAGACATCCTTCCCGAATCCGTATCCATACACCTGTTCTCTTACCATCCTCCCCTGTGATCCCCAGTATTATTTCTCCGTCTTCAAGTGGACGGACATGCTGCTTCATGGTCATCATGGCTCTCAGAACCCTGCACCAGTCCAGGATCAGAAAGCGCTGCGAGCACCCCAGACTTTCTCCCTCGCAGAACTCCTCCAGTTCCCTCATCTGTCCCTGTTTTATGTAACCGGGCTTCACGCTTCCCCGGGTAATCCCCAGATCGCCGGACAAGGCATGAAGAAGGGCCAGTACAGAAACCCCATCCTCCAGTACCATCTCCAGGATCCTTGCATACCCCTCGTCCTCACTGGGGCCAAGCACCACATAACCGGCAAATCGTCCCTGCCTCATGCATGCATAAGGTTTCCCCTGCCAGGAACACAGAATATCGAAAAACCTCTCCCGGTCTCTCCTCACCCCCACTTCCTCCCCGGCCCACATTCTCCAGGCCGCCTCGGTAAGACGGGGATCCGCTTCCCGCAGGGTATTCTTCGGAAGGCTGTCAGTGGAAGCGCCCTCCACAGTGCGGCTCTCCACGGCAGCACTGTCCACGGTACGGCTCTCTACGGCAGC
>CAJTSY010000085.1:0-6154 GCA_910578995.1 uncultured Acetatifactor sp. | reverse complement strand
CCACAGTGCGGCTCTCCACGGCAGCACTGTCCACGGTACGGCTCTCTACGGCAGCACCGTCCGAGGTATGGCTCTCCGCCACAGGCACTCCCATAGGTACAAGCTCGACCCTCTCCTCCTGCGGCAATTCAGAACCATGCTTCAGGTTTGCCTGGTTCCAGGAAAACCCCATCTGGGTGCCGCAGCCCTGAAAGCCCCAATAAGCGTATCTCTGGCGCTGTCCCCCAAGGAACGCAAGATCAAAGCCCTCCTCCCTTAAGCGCCTCATCGTTTCATCCATCAGCAGCCGCATAATTCCCCGGCCCCTGGCCTGCCCGGCCACCGACACCGTCCCCACGGAAGCAATTTTCAGCCGTTCCCCGAAAACACGGTATTCCATGGGTTCTGCCAGTACTACCCCCAGAATTTCCCCGTCTTCTTCCGCTATCAGATGGTTTCCACCTACCCGCGCCCCTGGTCCATACAGTTTCGGCAGCAGCCCGGCGAACCCGCCCACCGGAACAGAGTCTCCAAAGGCGCTGTCGGCACATGCAATCAGCTTCTCCCGGTCCGCATCCTGACTTATTCGTGCGTTGATCATCCGTCGTCCTCCTATTTATAGTTCCGAGTCTTCCCATATGCTCCAAAATTACATGCAGAAAGCATTCCCGCTCCTTTTTCAGCAGGACTCTACCTGAAAACAGGATCGGACCTGCCTGTCCGTTCCCTCTAATGGTATCTCCCACTGCAGCAGCCACACATCCCGCCTGATCCCGCTGTGGTCGCTGAACCCCTGACGGATACAGCTGATCATTACCTCCGTCCCTTCCACCGTAATCAGGCATCCGCTTTCCTCTCCCTGTATCCTGATGACACTGCCCCGAATCTCCGGCTTCCACCGGGTAACCAGGTTTTCCTTTACGGACTGCAGCCGTCCCGTTATTTGGAAACAGTCTTCCACGCGCAGCGCCCCGTCCTCCCGGTTCCAGTCAAGAGTACGGATCAGGGACCCCAGTTCCGGATTGCCATACGCACCGGCAAAGCTGATCACCGTCCTGCCCAGTCCGTCCGCCTGAAAGCTGTCACAGCCATAATCACCGCCGGCCAGCTGCTCCCTGCCGTCAATGAGCGGAACATTGTGTCCAAGGGAACGACAGCACAGATAATCATAACGTTTTTCCGAAAAGTAGTCCCGGTTATACTCCCCGCAGCCCAGATCCGCCAACAGAAAATCCTTTCCATTTATATAGAAGAAACTGCCTGCATCATTGTGGTTGTGGGGCTCGCCGTTGTGCCCGCCCTTAGCAGCCATGCCTGCGCCGTTTCTGCTCCGGCAGATACTCCACTGGGCATCCGGAAGAATGATTTGGGAAGCCGCTGTACTTCCTGCCGCAGCCTTTCCCGAATATCCTCCTCGCCGCAGTAAATCCATGTAATCCTTCGTCCAGACCAGATTGCGGTACAGTCCCATCCACCGGTAGCAATTGTCGTCATTCAGCCCGGCGGCCCTCTCCATGGGCGGAATCCCGGCTCCCGGGTATTTCTGCGCCAGGAAACAGGTCAGCCCGGGGCGGAAGGTGTCGTCCGTGAAACCGTCCGCGAAGCTCACCGTTTTTCCGGAGGGAAAATAGCATTTCGCCTGAAAGGCCGCTATTTCCGCCAGTTTTTCATTCCGGAACAAGTCGTGCCTTCCTGCCGTATACTCATACAGCTGCTGTGCAAACCCGGCAAAATAAGTCATGCCGTAGGTAAAGTATCCCAACCCCTCCAGGCATGTGCCGTCCTCGGCAAAGCTGTTCAGATAGTAATGCTCCAGGGAGTAACAGACTCTGTCCAGAATCCGCCTGAGTGCCTCCTGCGTTTCCGGCATTGGATGCTTTGCCTCCAACTCCTTTCCCTTCAGATCAGGTGCTTCCGCCCCCTTCTTCAAATAAGCTGCCCCAGGATCTGCCCCCATCAGATAAAGCGCAGCGCTGCCTATGCTCTCGCCGCAAACAGCGCACCAGTTACTCTCGCCGTATTCCCAGTGACCGTAAGGCGCCCGGGACGCGGCAAAGGGAATCAGCACACGGCGCATTACCTCTCTGCGGACTGTCTCCAGAACCCCGGCAGAAAGCCTCTCCCGAAGCAGGCCGGTAATCTCCGCCAGTGTCTGGGCTGTCTCCGACGCAAATAAATCTATGCAGATACGCCAGTCCTTATCCGTTTTACGATTCACATGGGCAGGCAGCGCCCAACATTCCTCATCACAGATATCCAGGATAACTTCCTCCAGCTTCCGGAGGTCCCTCTCCCCCCCGTCCAGAATTCCCTTCAGTCCGAAAACGGCAAGGTATTTCCTCCGCAGAAAATAGACTCCTTCATAAGCCAGACGGTTTCCCGTATTTTCATAGATTGCAAACAGTTTCTCTGTAATAGACGGCATTTTCTCGTCCCGCAAGGCATCCGCTTCCTCTCGGATAGATCTGCAGTAATCTGCATAATACCGTTCCAATTCTGCCAACATATACTCTCTGTTTACCCCCTTTCGTACATCTGCAGTATCTTTCTGTATTTTCGATATACCAGATAAAGACCTAATGTACTGTTCAAGCCTATCAATATCACCCCTGTTACGGGCAGAATGAGACAACCCAGCCCTGCGATTACGAAGGCAGCCCCATATTGATTATACAATGCGGACATTTCCTTATTGTAACCCTTCACATCCCTGACTTTTGATTTCAGCGTTGTGTCCCCGCTCCAAAAATTGATTGGCTCGTCACTGTCCTTACCAAACGCGGCAAGAACGAAAAAAGGCAGGGCGCACAGCAGACAGCATATCAGACCAATTATATTTCCGACCAAAATCATACCTCCCCGCTGCTGTTACTCAGCTCCTTCATGGCAGGATGATACCTGCCATGAAGGACCGCTTCCGCTTCCAACTGTACTGAAAAACACCTCACACATCCTGCGCAGAATCCGCTTTCCGATCCACATACCGCTTAGGAAGTGTCCCCAAAAATCAGGAAACAGATACCGTCTCCTGCCCGCAGGCCTTTTCTATGTCATGGAACGCCTCAGTCTCGCGGATAAAATCGAATACCCTGTTTTCCATGTCCTTTTTCAGCCAGCTCACAAAACTTCCCTCGTTACTTTTGACAGTTATTTTCCCTGACCAGGTTCCCCTGTCCGCAAACAGGGATGTATACCTGCCGCCCCCTGACTCTGCCAGGTGGTCTGCAGCATATGGCATTTAACCCGGCTGCTACATGATCCGAGAGCACATCGTATCGTTCCCGGTATAGCACATTGTTCATCAGGTAGACCAGTTTGCGGGTATCTCCGGAGAACTCTGCATTGAGACGGTCTATTATTTGATTTAGGTTTAATTCTGCCATTTTTAGCCTCATTTTATAATTATCACTTCATACCAGACCTTTGCAGCCCGAGTCCCCGTAAATAGATATCAGGGAAGTGATAACGGATTGGATCAGAAGTCTTGCGCTGATAGCGTCTTAAAACCCCTATATTAATCAAATTCAATACTTCCTCCCTTGGAGTTAGAAAATCGCATCTTTCCAATGCTTCCAAAAGCGTCTTTTCGTCCACCGGCGACCTCTGAACCGTATCCTTCAAGCTGTCAAAAAACCTGGCATATTCCTGAAATTCCTCTTTTAAATCAATCACTCTTTTTTCAGACACTTCCGGAAGTACATCCTCGAAGCACCTGGGGCGGATAATACTCTTTCCAGTCGCCTGATTCCCTTCTTTCTGCGGCTTCGTTTCCTTATTCGCAGCCTTGGCAAAAATATCAATCATACTTCTTGGAACAATGATACCCTGGGTATCGGAAAGCCTGTTTTTAAACCAGTTATATGTGGAAGCTTTATTACCGCTTCCCATCTTTAAGCCAATAATTGCAGACAACATCCTTTTATTGTCTTCTTCATCTTCAGCCGGAATATAGCCCAATCCCTGAACTTCATTGATTTGTTTTAGCGCTATTTTCTCATACAGGCTTCTCACTGTATCAGATATACTAATGGCCCTCTTCCAAATCATTGCAAACAGTTGGTCATAATCCCATGCAATAGTAACGGAATAATTTTTTAATTTCACTTTATCCGAAACGTTGACTTCCCTGTCATAAATATCTTTCCGCAGAAAAATCTTACTCCGGATATTCTGCATAGCTGCTTCATTTTTATACCACATATCAATCAAAGCACTGACAAATTCACCGCGATTTTTTGCCGCCACAATTCTATCCAATGCATCATAAATAATGGTAACTACTATGCTCTCCTTTTGATAATGCTGATTTATTTTTTCCAGTACATTTTTCAACTGATATGCCATTTCTCCTGACAAATCCTTATAAAAATTTATCGAATTTTCTCCATAAAACATGTTGCCCACAGGACTGTCGGAAATTAAGTTTTTCAGGCTGCTGTCATCTTCCAACAAAATTCTTATTGTCTCATAATATAAAAAGCCTCTAATCTGCTCTTCATTTTTAAGGCAGCTAAACGCATCCACATAATTTGTTACCTGTGAAGTCCCCACAATCCATTTCGTATGTTCGTACTTTTCTGTGCTTACATTCAGGTATTTTGCCAGCGCCTTGGCATATTCGTTATTCTTTAACGCCGAAAATAACGCTGTCTTTCCCACCCCTTTTTGCCCAAGAATCAAAAATTTCCTATGGTCAAAGATAAATGTATAACTCTTCAACGGATAAAAATTATTCTGCAGATCTATATCTGTCGCAAATTCATCTTCAGCTGCAGCAGTTTCCAGTCCGCTCATAATTCTGGCAAATGCTTCAACAATTTCTTTTGTCTGGTTCGTATCTGGCTCCACACCTGCATTCACAAAGTCATTTTGAAGCGTATCCTCAATAACATTAACAATCCTTCCATATTCCGCTTCCTGTTCCTCATATCCTTTCAAAAGCTGCTCTGTGGATGAAATCACCTCCAGGCCTGCATTGTATGTGATGTGAATCGGGTAATGCTCTGCCGATTCGTCCTCCAAAAGAATTTCATTCTCCTGATACTCTTCGTCACACTTGCTCAACGCCTGATACGCGCCCTCAATAAACATCTTCTTTTCTATCTGCGCCAGGGACTCATTGACAGGAACCTTGCTGTTAATCAATAAAAACGGCGTGCCACTGCTCTTTAAAATGGGCAACGTCATCTGCATTCCATCTATATTCTGCTTACTGCCATAGAAAAACAGCAATGCCAGATCCGAATATCTGGTCAACGTAATTCCGCCAATCTGATGAATGCCGGAGCGTGTATCTATAAAAATGTAATCCGGTTTTAAAAAGGAGTCTATCTTCGACAGCAACATATCAATCGGTGTCTCTTCTTCTTCGTATGCCGGGACATCCATATCAAAACGCATCAGATTCCTGCGATAAATCTCCACGTCATTTTGCGCCGTAGTCCCCACTGCAGGCAATATATAGATATCACCTCCATATTGATTCACGCGGCAATACTCCCCTACAGGATAAAGATATTCATCAATATTAATCTCTTCCTGATATACATTGCTCTCTACCAAAAAGTCTAATATCCCATATTGAGATAACGACTCTTCCGGGAAAAAGCTCGATACTCCCGGCGCCTCCAGGTCAAAATCCAAAACCACAACCTTTTTGCCCCTTCTGGCCGCTCCGATAGCAGCCATCATCATTGTAGTCGTCCTGCCCACGCCTCCTTTAAAGGAGTAAAAACTTACCAGCTTACCGGATAAGGGACATTTTGCTTTCTTTCTTTTTTTTGCATCCCAATATACATTGGTGATATACTTTTCAAATACCCATACTCGTTTCCCCACAGGAGCACTTTCCTGTTTCCACATTTCAATCTCTGTTTCGGCAAATATATTCTCCTTAACGGACTCGCAGGTATTCAGCCAGACATGAATTTTATCAGCCAATTCCCGCTCTAACCTGACAATAAGCTCTTCCTGAAGAGTATCGACATATACGATAATCTTTCCATATACATTCTGGACAATATATACTTCCAGGTCATTATCGTTTTCGGTAAATGCCTCGGCTGTTTCAATGGCTTTTTCCAATACTTCATTATTATGTATCATCCGGCACCTCCTGTTACAATATTCTGGAATCCTTATACATTCTCTCCAATGTTTCTAAAAAATCAACCTC
>CAJTSY010000084.1:2398-18217 GCA_910578995.1 uncultured Acetatifactor sp. | reverse complement strand
CTTTCTGCGATTTTCCTTGCCAATCCGGGCATTTTGTGTATAATGGTATAAGAATATGGAAGAAAAGCGTTCCATAAGGAAAATAAGGTGCCGGGCGGATCCCAGGGTTCCCCGACAGGCACGGGAAATGAGGTTTTAAAATGATAAGTGTAAACAACGTAACCTTGCGGATCGGCAAAAAAGCACTATTTGAAGACGTGAACATCAAATTTACAGAGGGCAACTGTTACGGCGTCATCGGCGCCAACGGCGCGGGAAAATCCACCTTCCTGCGAATCTTGTCCGGGGATCTGGAAACCACCCGGGGGGATGTGGTCATCACACCGGGGCAGCGTCTCTCCGTCCTGGAGCAGGATCATTTCAAATACGACGAATATCCTGTGATGGACACAGTCATCATGGGAAACGCGCGCCTGTACGAGATCATGAAGGAAAAGGATGCCATCTATGCCAAGGAGGATTTCTCCGACGAGGACGGCATCCGGGCCAGCGAACTGGAAGGGGAATTCGCCGAAATGGACGGCTGGGAGGCGGAGTCCAATGCCGCCATGCTTTTAAACGGCTTGGGAATAGGTACTGAACTGCACTACACTTCCATGAAGGACCTGGACGGCAGCATCAAGGTGAAAGTGCTTCTGGCCAAAGCCCTGTTTGGAAACCCGGACATTCTGCTGATGGACGAGCCCACCAACCATCTGGATCTGGATGCCATCTCCTGGTTGGAGAACTTCCTCATCGATTTCGAGAACACGGTGATCGTGGTCTCCCATGACCGTTATTTCCTGAACAAGGTCTGCACCCACACCGCCGACATCGATTACGGCAAAATCCAGCTCTACGCGGGCAACTATGACTTCTGGTACGAGTCCAGCCAGCTGCTCATCCGCCAGATGAAGGAAGCCAACAAGAAGAAGGAGGAGAAGATCAAGGAGCTGCAGGAATTCATCTCCCGTTTCTCCGCCAATGCGTCCAAATCCAAGCAGGCCACTTCCAGGAAGCGCGCCCTGGAAAAAATCGAACTGGACACCATGAAACCCTCCAGCCGCAAATACCCCTATATTGACTTCCGCCCTGACCGGGAGATCGGCAACGAGGTACTGACGGTGGAGCATCTGTCCAAAACCATAAACGGGGAAAAAGTGCTTGATGACGTCTCCTTTGTCATGGGGCATGACGACAAAATCGCCTTCGTCGGCGGGCAGGAACTGGCAAAGACCACCCTGTTCCAGATCCTCATGGGAGAGCTTGAGCCCGACGAGGGAAATTACAAATGGGGCGTCACCACATCCCAGGCTTATTTCCCCAAGGACAATACCGCGGAATTTGACAATGACCTGACCATCGCGGAATGGCTCACCGGCTACTCCCCCGTGAAGGACGTAACATATGTCCGGGGCTTCCTGGGCCGCATGCTCTTTGCCGGAGAGGACGGCGTGAAGAAGGTAAAAGTGCTCTCCGGGGGCGAGAAAGTCCGCTGCCTGCTGTCCAAGATGATGATCAGCGGCGCCAACTGCCTGCTGTTCGACGAACCCACCAACCATCTGGACATGGAGTCCATCACCTCCCTGAACAACGGGCTGATCAAGTTCCCCGGGGTGGCGCTGTTCTCCTGCCATGACCACCAGTTTGTCCAGACCACCGCCAACCGCATCATCGAAATCCTGCCCGACGGCAAGATCGTGGACAAGATCACCACCTACGACGAGTATCTGGCAAGCGACGAGATGGCGAGAAAGCGTACCGTATTTACTGCCCAGAAAGAAGAGGATGAGTTCTGATGCCTTCCTTCAAACTGGTTCTGCATGACAACCAGATCACTCTGCCGGTAATCCACACCGGCCGGCAGAATGCGGACCACCACCTTACGCCATAAAATCAGGAGGCTAGATATGCAGGCTATCGATTTACATGTACACTCCAACCGCTCGGACGGCACCCTGTCTCCCACGCAGCTTGTGGACTACGCCATGGAGAAAGGTCTCAGTGCCTTCGCCCTCACGGACCACGACACGATAGACGGTCTGGATGAAGCCATGTCTTACGCGGCATCTTTAAAATCAGCTGCCGCAGGCCCATCCGCGTTTTCGGACATCCGCCCTGCAGGGACAGACCCCGTCCCCCGCGGACTGGAGGACACACAGGCATACGACAGGCTCCAGAACAGGAACGTTCCTGAAGTCATCCCCGGCATTGAGTTTTCCACCGAATACCAGGGTCAGGATGTCCATATTCTGGGGCTCTATATCGATTACAAAGACGGGGCATTCTGTCGGCAACTCCAGGATTTCGTGGATTCCAGGACTGGCAGGAACCGGAAAATGTGCCTGCTCCTGCAGCAGCATGGGATTCACATATCCTATGAGGAACTGCAGGCCGAATTCCCCGGCTCCGTCCTCACCAGGGCCCATTACGCAAAGTACATGCTTGGCCGGGGATATGTGAAAAGTATACCGGAGGCCTTTGAACGCTATATTGGCGACCACTGTCCCTGTTTTATTCCCAGGGAGAAGGTTACCCCGGTACAGGCAGTGGAACTGGTTCTGAAGGCAGGAGGGGTTCCCATCCTGGCCCACCCCGTCCTCTACCATATGAGCGCTACCCGCCTGGAAGCCTTGACAAAGGAACTGAAGGAACACGGCCTGGCAGGTCTGGAAGCAGTCTACAGCACATATACCGCCGCCGAGGAACGGGACATGCGCCGACTGGCCTCCCAATACGGTCTCCTGGTCAGCGGAGGCAGCGACTTCCACGGCGCCACCAAGCCGGGACTGGAACTTGGAACCGGGTACGGGAAGCTGTTTGTACCCTGTTCCCTGTTGGGCGATATCAGGAAAGCCGCCGGCTGTCCCGAATGTAACAGTTAAGGCTTTACATTAAAAGGACACCGGATTCATCCGGTGTCCTTCTTATTCATATCCGCTTTCTCATATCTGTTTTCGCCTGTCACGGGAACCCGCCGGGATACGGATACCCTCTGTCAGTCCGGACCGGCAGTGCGTCAGCCCCCCACGATCAGATATCTGCCATCGCCAATGTCGAATACCTCATCGGCTTCCAAAATTTCATCATCCATGGCTCCTTCTGTATCGATGCCTTCCTCTTCAAAATACTCGATAACCTCTTCCACGGAATCGACCACCACTGCCATGCTCTCCTCAAGGAAGTCCTCAGCCTCCTCAAGGGTCTCAGCCACTTTCTGGGGAAAGAGCTGAAGTTGATTTTCCAGAAAACACTCCAGTACATCGTCATCAAACTGATGCATCCTTCCACCCTCCTTTCCTCTTTCTGTATTTCTTATGCCCACATAATAATACGATTGGACGTCTATGTCAATATATAATATATACGAACTTCTTCTTTAATTTTCTGTCAAATTTACATTGCCTGCAGCCCATACCCTCCTGCGGGCTTTCCGGCCCTGCTCCTCTTCCTGGTCCGGCAAAGCGGCAATGCCTCCGCAGTGCCTGTCAGGTATACCGCAGCAGCTCCAGCGGATGCGCGATAATGGCATCCGCGCCTCCCTCCTCCAGTTCCTGCCTGTCCCGGAAGCCCCACAGCGCGCCCACGGTAAAGATTCCCGCGTTTCTGCCCGTCTTCATGTCCGTGGCTGTATCCCCCAGGTAAACCACCTCCGAAGCCTGCACTCCAAACTGTTCCAGAATCTGAAATGCCCCCTCCGGGCTTGGCTTGATGGCCACATTCTCCTTCTGTCCCTGTATCCTGTCAAAGCAGTTTCTTCCGAACAGGGTCTCGATCACGTTCACCGTCTCGGCATGGGGTTTGTTGGACAGCACCGCGATCTTTACCTCCTGGGCCTTCAGGGTGGCAAGCAGCTCCGGAATCCCCTCATAGGGCCGTACCCGGAACATACAGTTCTCCCTGAAGATTTCCCTGTACAGGGCATACGCCTCCTCAAAATGCTCAAGCTGCGTATCCCCCCCTGCCGCCAGGGCCCGCCTGACCAGGTTGGCAGCGCCGTCCCCCACAAAATATTTATACTGTTCCACTGAAAATGGTCCGTACCCAAAGGCCTCCATGGCCCTGTCCCCGCTGTACTTGATACTCTGGATGGAATCCGAGAGCGTTCCGTCCAGATCAAAAATCACCGCTTTCTTCAACTTTCCAGCCACTCCTTTGCCTCCTGATAAAGCCTGCCCACAGGCAGCCCTACCACATTATTGTAATCTCCTTCTATCCCCCTGACATACCTGGCAAATATCCCCTGGATTCCGTATGCCCCGGCCTTGTCCGTACAGTCGCCCTGGGATACGTATCCGCGGATCTCCACATCCGTCATGGGATAAAAATCCACCTTTGTCCTCTCATGAAAAGATTTGCGGCAGACCGCCCCTTCCTTCCCCCTATACAGCAGGGCTACGCCTGTGTACACCTCATGGGACTTCCCCTGCAGCCACTCAAGCATTGCCACTGCCTCCTCCGGACCGGAGGGCTTCCCCAGTATCTTCCCTTCCATGACCACCACCGTGTCCGCGCCAATGACAAGGATGCTTTCCCCCATGGGCTCCAGTGTGCCAAACACGGCTTCCGCCTTCTGTCCGGCCAGTTCCTCCACCACCTGTCCCGGCTCCGGCGCGGTCACTTTTTCCTCCACATTGCTTACCATGACTTCGAATCCTATTTCAATCTGCTGAAGCAGCTCCCTCCTGCGGGGGGATGCCGATGCCAATATAATTCTCATAAGTTTTCCTCCCTGCGCGTTTTCCCTACATGTCCGAATCATGATGCATCTCCGGCACAAACGTCCTGGTCACCGCGCTTTCCTCCTCAAAAAAAGCCCTGGCCTCGCTTACGGCCTCCTGGTAAAATTCATCCTGGGAGCCATAAGGCAGCTTTCCTCTCCTGCTTGCCTTTTCATAAGTCCCGTCTCCCCGCAGCACGGAGGCCTTCCGGTTGTCGCCCAGCTGACTCTGCAGGATGTGCAGCAGTTTCTCCTTCAGTTCCGGCCTGTCCACCGGAAACAGGATCTCTACCCGCCGCTCTAAGTTCCGGGGCATCCAGTCCGCGCTGCCGCAGTATATCTCATAATGCTCGTCATTCTCGAAGTAAAATATCCTGCTGTGCTCCAGGAAATCGCCCACAATGGAGCGCACGGTTATGTTCTCGCTGATCCCCCGGATCCCGGTTTTGAGGCAGCAGATTCCACGCACGATCAGATCTATCTTCACCCCCGCCGCGGATGCCTCGTACAGGGAGGCGATGATGTCCTGGTCACAGAGGGAATTCATCTTGGCGATAATCCGGGCAGGACGCCCTTCCTGGGCAAACTTCTTCTCCCTGGCTATGAGATAGCGGAACCGGTCCTTCAGCCACAAGGGCGCCAGGGTCAGTTTGTTCCACATCCTGGGCTCCGAATACCCGGACAGCATGTTGAACACGGCTGTTGCGTCTTCACCGATAGCCTCGGAACAGGTCATCAGGCCTATGTCCGTGTAGAGTTTGGCCGTGGCGTCATTATAGTTTCCCGTTCCCAGGTGGACGTACCGCCGTATCCCGTCCTCCTCCCTGCGCACCACCAGCGTGATCTTGCTGTGGGTTTTCAGCCCCACCAGGCCATAGATCACATGACAGCCCGCTTTCTCCAGCATCTTCGCCCATACTATATTATTTTCCTCGTCGAAACGCGCCTTCAGTTCCACAAGCACCGTCACCTGTTTTCCGTTCTCCGCCGCCAGGGCCAGGGCAGCGATGATGGGAGAGTTGCCGCTGACACGGTACAGAGTCTGCTTGATGGCCAGTACCTCCGGATCCCTGGCCGCCTGGCGGATAAAATCCACTACCGGCTGGAAGGTCTGGTAGGGATGGTGAAGCAGGATATCCCCCCTACGTATCTCGTCAAAGATGCTGCATCCCGGAGGCAGCTGGGGTACTAGCTGGGGGGTGTGCTTCGGGGCCTTCAGATGGTCAAATCCCTCTAGTCCGTACACCTTCATCAGCACGGTCAGGTCCAGGGGCCCCTCTATGGAATAAATATTCTGGGGCTCAATCCCCAGTTCCTCCTTCAGAATCTTCAGAAGCCTCTTGTCACAGTGGGCCGCAACTTCCAGGCGGATCGCCTGCCCCCACTGGCGTTTTTTCAGCTGCTTCTCAATCTCCTTCAGAAGATCCGCCGCCTCGTCCTCCTCAATGGTCAAATCGGCATTCCGCATAATTCGAAACGGATATGCGCACACAATGTCATAATTGAGAAACAGTTTGTCCATGTTTCTCTCTATGATCTCCTCCAGGAAGATCACCTTCCGGACATCCTCCCCCCCGGGCAGTTCCACGATACGGCTCAGCACCCCGGGTACCTGTACCGTGGCAAACTCCAACTCCCCGCCGCTCTCCTTCTTGCGCACCAGGGCGGCAATATTCAGGGTCTTGTTCCTCACCAGGGGAAATGGCCTGGAGGAATCCAGGGCCATGGGGGTCAGCACCGGGTATACATTCTCCTCGAAATATTTGTCAACGAATGCGGCCTCCTTTTTTGAGAGTTCCTCATGCCGCCCGATGATCTGCAGGCCGTTTTGTTTTAATTTGGGCACCAGGGCACGGTTATAGGTGGAATACTGCAGCTCCACCAGTTCATGGATTGCCACATCCAGCTTCTCAAGCTGCTCCTTGGGCGTCATCCCCGCAATATCCGGCTTCTGGTACTTCGCGTTTACCATATCCTTTAAGGACGCTATCCGGATCATAAAAAATTCGTCCAGGTTGGATGCCGTGATGCTCAGGAACTTCAGCCTCTCAAACAGAGGGATATTTTTATCCCTGGCCTCGTTCAGCACCCTGTGGTCAAACAAAATCCAGCTCAGTTCCCTGTTCGTGTAATATTTGGGATTATAAAAATCAATTGCGTCCATGTCTCTCCCACCTCACCTTAAAAAATTTTTCTATGCTTCAGCACAGGCTCCACGCTGAACACTTCCTTGAAAAAGTCACTGTTTGCCTCAAAAAAGCCTTTTTCCAGGGTAATATCCTCCTGGGTATCCACCGTCAGCACCAGTTGGTTGTCCTTCAGAACGGCCTTCAGTCCCTTAAATTTCTGCTTGTGGCTTCTGTCCAGGCTGTTAGCCAGCCGCAGGATGGCCGTCAGCTTGGCCACTACCAGAAAGGGCTCCCTGCTCATTCCTGTCTGATGTCCGTCGTATACAAACCTGCTGTGGTTAAACCGGACCACATTGGCCACAATCTCCCTTTCCTGTCGGGAGATGCCGATGATCTCCGTAGACATGACGATCTGGTAAGAAGTCTCTCCGATATCCACCAGGCTGATATACTTGCCGCACTCATGCAGGATCACCGCCAGGCGAAGGTACAACCGCTCCCGCTTCCCCAGGCCATGGACACGTCTCATGCTGTCAAATATGGTGGTCGTGAAATTCTCCAACACATCAGAACGTTTCCTGCTTCCCATATAGCGCTTGCTGATATTGGCGGCACAGGCAATGATATCCTCCTCAAAGTCATGCTCGCCCCGGAACATTTTGATCTTCTCCGCATATTCATAAGCGATACCGTCGCAGAGCGTCACTCCCGGCACCCATATCCGCTGGATTCCCATAAGCTCCGCAATGTATTTGATCAAAACAGCACTGATGAACACCAGGGGAATGCGCTCCTCGGAAATGGCCATGGCACGGGCAATCTGTACCGGATTTCTGTCATGAAGCACCTCAAAAAGCCTTTCAAAATCCGCCACTTCCAGAAATTCCTTCTTGTCCCCCGACTTCTGCTTCCGCACCGCCCAGGGAGAGACATAGTCGTCCACCACGATCAGGTTCCGGATCTCCCTGTCCTTGAGGTAAAGCCTCTTGTAAGTATCCAGGCGTGCCATGGCCATCTCGTTGATCAGCTCTTCCTTCTGGGAGCCCCTCACCTCAAAACGGTTCAGGTAATCCTGAAGCCGCAGCACACCCAGACGCAGGTTCTGCGTGGACACCAGGGTGTCATTGTCAAACAGGGACAGCTGGATGCTGCCGCCCCCAATGTCCAGAATGGCTGTCTTTCCCTCAATGATTTTCCGGAAACTTTCCCCCTTGGACGCGACAGATTTGTAGTCAAGGAAGCGCTGTTCCGCATTCCCCAGAACCTCCACCCAGATGCCTGTGCGCTGGGCAATCTGGTCCTGCACAATGGTAGTATTTTCCGTCTCCCTGATGGCGCTGGTTCCGTAAGCCTTGTAATCCTTCACCCGGTAGGTTTTCATGATATCGGAAAAATCCTTCAGGGTCCGGCAGAGCTCGTCCATCTTCTCATTGCTGATCTTCCCCATGGCAAAGGTGTCGCTTCCCAGATCCAGACGTTTGCTGACACAGTCAATTTCACGCATGGTATCCTTGCCGGAAAATTCAAAAATCTTCATTGTCAGCTCATAACTCCCCACGTCTATGGCCGCAAAAGTCCTCACGCTCATCCCCAGTAACCTCCTGTTTTAAGTTCCTTCCCTGCTTCCTGTCACATAATCGATAAACTGCTGCGCTGTCCTTCCGGAAAGCCCTCCGTGGGACAGCTCCCACTTATTGGCCTCAAGCAGCAGCTCCTCCCGGGACATGGCCACCCCCTGCCGGTCCGCCAGCGTGCCCACGATGGCCTGAAACTGCTTTTTGTCAGGCGTGCCGAAATAAATGGTCACCCCGAAACGGTATGCCAGCGAAAGCTTCTCCTGTACGGTATCGCTGGTGTGCATGTCCTGGCGCACCTCCGGCACATGCCCGTCCTCCGTCTTGTCCCCGTAATTCTCCCGGATCAGATGGCGGCGGTTGGAAGTGGCATAGATCAGCAGGTTTGACGGCTTTTTCTCCAGTCCCCCCTCAATGACGGCCTTCAGGTATTTGTATTCGATCTCAAAATCCTCAAAGCTCAGATCATCCATAAAAATAATAAATTTATAATTGCGCCCCTTAATCTGGGCGATCACCTCGTTCAGATCCTGAAACTGGTGCTTGTAGACCTCGATGACACGCAGCCCCCTGTCATAATACTCGTTCGCAATGGCCTTCACACAGGAAGATTTCCCTGTACCCGCGTCCCCGAAGAGAAGGCAGTTGTTGGCCCTCCTGCCCGCTACAAAGGCCTCTGTATTGTCAGTGAGTTTTTTCTTCTGAAGTTCATAACCCACCAGATCATCCAGTCTGACATGGGTGATCCTGGGAATCGGCTCCACCGTTACTTCCCCTCCGCCTCCCCGGCCAATCCGGAAGCATTTGTACAGCCCGAACTTCCCGACGCCGTATTTCCCGTAAAACTCCGTCAGGATATCCTTCATTTCCCCGGCATCGGCACACTGTCCCAGTTCCCTGGCCAGGCCGCAGATGCACTGGCATATCCGCGCGTTGTAGACCCCTGTCTCCCCGCTGCTGCCCTCATAATGCTCTATCAGCGCAAATTCCCCCACCCCCAGGCTCCTGCCCAGGAGCGAGAAATCATAGGTGAAAAACTCCCGGAAAATCTCCATGTCATGAAGAACCGCCTGATTGATGGTTCCCTGGATCCCGCCCCGCATCTCACAGCCCCGGCTGTACCCGTTCTCGCCGGTAACCAGAAGATGGGTCAGATAACAGTGCCACAGATTACCGTGGAACCCATATGTTCCCGCCTGGGTGATCAGCTCATGGATGCAGCCATAAAGCTGCCCCGCCAGCCTCTCCCGCACAGAGCTCCCCGCCGTGTTCCCGCCATCCCCGGCATGCTTCCCATATTCCTCCACAATGTCCTCCATCCGGGACAGCAGGCCGTCCCTGCCGTCCGGAAAGGTTCTGTATACCATCAGCTCCCGTTTTCTCATACTCTGCCTCTTCCCTGCCTCCGGGGCCCTTCCCCGGCCGCCTAATAATTCCCCAGTATCTTCATGTTCCTGGCCTCTTCCCGCAGCCCCCTCAGGGCATTCTTCACCGCGCTGTCCGCCAGGTTCCCCTCAAAATCAATAAAAAAGCGGTATTCCCAGTTCCTGTCCTCAATGGGACGGCTTTCTATCTTGGTCATATTCAGGTGATTGTAGATAAAGTGGGACAGCATGTGGTAAAGGGATCCGCTCTCATGGGGCACTTCAAAACAAATGCTGATCTTTGCGGCATCCTTTCTGAATATCTTCTGGTTGGTAACTATGATGAACCTGGTTGAATTGGCGCCGGAATGATTGATCTGTCTCTGGAGCACCTGCAGGCCGTAGACAGCCGCCGCATGCTCCCCCGCTATGGCCGCCTGGCTTCTGTCCCCCTCTTCCGCCACTTTCCTGGCGGCAAAGGCATTGTTCTGCATGCTGATCTGTCTCCAGTCATGCAGTTCCAGGTACTTGGAACTCTGCATCAGGGACTGTGGGTGGGAATAAACCGTGCGGATATCCTCCAGTCCGGCTCCCGGCACACCCAGGAGGCAGTGTTCTATTTTGATGATCTGCTCCCCCACGATGTAATTCTCATACTCCTGCAGCAGGTCATAGATCTCGTTCACAATGCCCGCTGTGGAATTTTCAATGGGAAGCACCGCAAAGTCCGCGCTCCCCTCGTCTATGGCGTTCATGGCGTCCCGGAACGTATCCACATGGAAACTGTTGACCCTGTCCCCGAAATACTGCGTCATGGCTGCCTGGGAATAGGCCCCCTCTGCCCCCTGAAACACCACCCTGGCTGTCCCGGTCTCCAGTTCGTCCACACCGATGAAAGGCAGCTTCCCCATACTTCCCTTCTCCGTCAGCAGCTGATACTGCAGCTTCCTGCTCATGGACATGATCTGCTCAAACAGCTCCTGGATTCCGCAGCGGTTGAAGTCATTATGCGTCATCGCCTTCACCTTCTCCAGTTTCTCTGCCTCCCGCTGCCTGTCCAATACCTTCTTCCCTGTGGAAATCTTGTACTCCGCCACCTGCCTGCAGATCTCCATGCGCTGTTCATACAGATTTACGATCTCCGCATCAATGACATCAATTCTCCCTCTCAATTCCAATAAATCCATTCCTATGACTCCTTTATCCAATAAACCTTTTTTGTACTTCCATGAAGACAGCCCTTCTTCCATGAAATTGCTCTTTCTTCTATCGAAGCTGCTCTTTTTGACTTTTATCCATGAAGATACCTTTTTCCATGCAAGTATTCTTTCTATGAAAACGCTCTTTTTTTATGAAAATGCCTTTTTTTCTATATTATACCAAAACAACCTTGATAGCAAGCAAAAAGGGGTGTAAAATGTAAATAGGAAAGATTAATGTTCCCTCAAAAGGACATTAGCCTAGAAAAATGAAGGATAGGACAGGAATCATATGAAAAAAACAATCAGAATCACACTGATCACAGCAGTTGTCATCCTTGTCGCAGCCGCAGCCGTTCTCCTTGCGCTCTCCCAACGCGTGGTCATGAACCCTCCCGGCACCGTGGGCAACACCGCAGGCAACCTGAACAATGACGGATTATTCTGTGAATATGACGGCACGGTTTATTTTTACAATACCTTCCGTGGGGGCGGCCTCTTTGCCATGGATCCGGGTGAAGCCAATCTCCGCAGACTGAACACCCTGGAAGTACGCAATATCCTGGCCGGCGGCAAATATCTCTACTATTACCACACCGGAAATTCCTCCGTGTCCTCAGACTTTGGCGAGGCCTTCGGCATGCGGTCCTTCCAGCGGAGCCGTCTGGACGGCAGCAATGCCGAAGGTCTCACCAACGGCGTCATCGTCACCGCGCAGCTTGTGGATAATTATCTTTACATGCTGTCCTCCGAAAACGCAGGCCCTTCTTTCTTTAAGATGCGCATCGACAGTTCCGAAAAAGAGCCTCTGGCCGATTACGTCATCAATCCGGCCTGCGCGGACAACGGCTATATCTACTACAACGGCACACAGAGCGACCACTATCTCTATGCCCTGGATACTTCCACTGACACCCCCTCCGAAGTATGGAAGGGAAATCTCTGGTATCCCGTTCTGGAAGGTGATTATGTCTATTATCTGGATGTTGCCAACAATTACAGGCTCTGCCGCTATTCCCTGTCCCAGAATGTAATTGAAATCCTCACCCAGGACAGGGTGGACTGCTTCAACGTGGGCGGAGGCTTTGTATATTATCAGAAAAACGGTGCAGATGCCCAGCTGAAATGTATGCGGACAGACGGCAGCGGAGCCAAAACCATCGCGGAAGGAAATTACTGCCGCATCAACATGACCTCCCAGTATGTGTATTTCCAGGAATTTGGGGACACGGCCACCATGTACCATTCCCAGATAGGCTCAGACTATTATGATGTCTTCCAGGCGGCCTCCGAAGCCGCACAGAAATGATACAGGGCACGGCAGGCCCTGTTCATTCTTCGATATGGATAAGTCCCTGGCTTAATGCTTATTCTTCGATATGGTCAAGGCCCTGGCTCAATATGGTGACTATATGCGCGTCCGCCAGGGAATAGAATATAGTCTTGCCCTCCCTGCGGTTTTTCACCAGATCCATCTGCTTCAGTACACGCAGCTGGTGGGAGATCGCCGACTGGGACATGCCAAGAACCGCCGCAATGTCATACACACACATCTCGGCGCTTAAAAGCACATACAGAATCTTCAGACGTGTGGCATCCCCGAACACTTTATAAAACTCCGCCAGATCCTGCAGCTCTTCCTCCGGCGGCATCTTCTCATCTATACGTTTTAACGTTTCTTCATTTACATGGATATAAACATTTTCTTCCATTTTCTGCCTGTCGTCTCCTCATTTCTTATACGGACTCTCTCCACATCCTGTCTCAGCCAACACTTTTTCGCACCGCTTCCTGTCATGGCCTCTTTCCCGCAGTGCCGCTCCCTGTCGTGGCCTCTTTTTCACAATGCTGTTCCCTGTCAGTCCTGAGCCACTATTTCCCTGTAAAATTCCGTATAATCGTTTCGTTTTTCTTTCGTAAACTGAATTGCCGCCCTTGGATGCTGGTTCAGAAGCCCTGTCATAAGATACTGCAGGTCATATCCCCACACCACCCCTTCCGCCTTCAGCCGGTTCATATAAGTGTCCACAAACCGGATGGCAGGATACACGTTGTACTTGGGATTGCGCAGGAAGCCCAGAAGCAGCTCCATGGCACAGTTGCCTGCACCGCGCCCCATGGAGGCATAGGTTGCATCCAGCCAGTTCGCCCCGTCGCCAACGGCCTCTATGGTATTGGCAAAGGCAAGCTGTTGGTTGTTATGGGCATGAATTCCCACCTTCTTGCCGTATTTTGCCGCCACCTCCATATACATGTCCACGAAACGTGCAATCTGCTCCGGATACATGGCGCCGTAACTGTCCACAATATAAAGCACATCCGCCGGTGTCTGGGCCAGGATTTCCAATGCAGCCTTCAGTTCGCCTTCCCGGACATTGGAAATCGCCATAATGTTGCAGCTCACCTCGTATCCCTTTTTCGCCGCATCCTCGATCATGGCCACCGCGCCGGGAATGGTGTTCACATAGGTAGCCACACGGATCAAATCAATGGGGCTGTCCGCCCTGTCCAGGATGTCCGTCTTCTCGCATCTGCCCACATCCGCCATCACCGCAAGCTTCAGGTCCGTGGCATTTTCCCCCACGATCTCCCGGATATGCTCATCCCTGCAGAATTTCCACTTTCCGAATTTATTTTCGTCAAACATCTCCCGGGACGCCTTATACCCAAACTCCATATAATCCACCCCGGCACGAAGGTTCGCCAGGTACAATGCCCTTACAAACTCATCCGTAAAATAAAAATCATTTACCAGTCCTCCGTCACGCATGGTGGCATCCACCACTTTCACATCCGGACGGTACGCTATTAAATTTGATATCTCCTTCATAACCTCTCTGTCCTCCTGCTGCCTTATTTTCGAAATTCCGGGGCCATACCGGGTCCCCATGGCCCCAATGCATAAATAAATCTACCCTTATGATTTTAGCGGTTTAAAGCGTGGAAGTCAAGCTTTATTTCCATTCCCCCAGCCAGTTTCTCAGGGGATTGATTGCCTTTGCCTGCCCCAGGATGTCCTGACGGTTGGCCCGGAGGTAATTCTCCAGTTTCTGCACCTCATCCGGGGTGAAGCCGCCGGATTTCTCTATTACGCCGTCGGGAAGTATACCGTCGGCATAGTCCTTCCCCCGCAGGAAGGATACCCTTACGATTTTCCTGTTATCCTTTACCACCACACATGAAACCATCATTCTCACTTCATCCATACCGCTTCCTCTTTTCCCCTGACGGGCGCCGACTTGTCATCTTTCTCACAAATTGTTCCCCAAAAGCCCTCCCCGGCCCTTCTCCAAAAAGTACACCGGATATTCCGCCAAAAAACACCGCGAAAACCCGGCAGCAGACAAAAGCCGGAAAACAAAACACGAAATATAACATTTTGTACTTGCCAAGATACCGTTTCTATGATAAAATAAATTTTGTTGTAAGGGTTACAGATAATCCTGTTTCCACCAAAGGCCGGCGTGTCGGAATGGCAGACGAGGCAGACTCAAAATCTGTTGTGGGCAACCACGTATGGGTTCAAGTCCCATCGCCGGCAGTAACAGCGCGAAGCGGAACGCAGACAGTTCCTGCTTCGCGCTGTTTTATGTTGTGATACTGTCCCCGGTTCTGTCACTGGCTCCTTCCCGTCCCTTGCTTCACGCAAACCGCATCTTTATCCGGATATCGTTTCCCCCGGCAGCCACCTCCGCCATACTGCCCACCACCAACGGCATCATGGGCGGCAGATGCCCCAGGTCCACATCCATGACCACAGGCACGTTTTTACGTCCCGCCACCTCCAGAACGGCGTCACAGGCATCCAGGTTCATCATGGGCGCGCCGTTTAAGGGCCTTCCAATGAGAAAGCCTTTCACATGCCGCAGCCATCCGGCCTCTTCCATCTGCCACATGGCCCGGCGGATGGAAAACACATTCAGGTCACAGGCTTCCAGAAACCAGATGATGCCGTCTTCCTTATACCGCTCCACAAATTCCACTGTCCTGTCAAAACGGGTTCCCAACAGATTCACCAGACAGTCCAGACAGCCCCCAAGCAGCCTTCCGGAAAATACAAGTTCACCGACAGTCCTTTCTCTGCCCAGATAAGAACGGAGAATGCGCTCCTCCGTCAGGTTGTAAGGAGCCAGGGGGTTCTCCGCACCCTTCAGGGATTCCTTTTCCCATCCCTCATAACCGCTTATGGCAACTTCATACCCTGCTGCATCGAATCCGGCCTCCTGCCTCTCTCCCGTCATCCTGCCGCCGTCTTCCGGGGCCATCCCTCCGGCAACTCCATGACTTTCTCCCGAACCCGGCGTGTTCCCTCCAACAGTCCCGCAGCCGCTTCTTACGGCCTTCTCCCCGGTCAGGATTCCAAAGGCATCATGCAGGGATGCGTGCCACGGTTCCATGCCGAAGGTTCCCGCGCAGGGTCCGTACACGGAAGCCGTATCCGCCAGGGTGGCAAGCAGATAGGTCAGGTTGGTATTGTCAGAATAGCCCATAAACCATTTGGGCTCAGCCTGGGCAAGCCTCCGGAAGTCCACATAGGGCAGGATTTCACACATCAGCTCTCCGCCGCCGCAGGAAATCAGGCAGTCCGACTCCCCTGACAAAAAAGAATCCATAACCTCCCGGCCGCACTTTTCCGGCGTATTGCTGATCCCCACTCCCTCCGACGCATAGCAGTTGGGGCCAAGCGCCAACAAATATCCCATTTCACGCCATTTCCTTAAGGCATTCTCAAAGGCTGCGGTTCTGTAGTCTCCTTCCCCGCACCCGAAGGAAGGCGCCATCAGCCCGATGGTTCCCCCCTTACGCAAAAATTTCGGATATCTCATTCCTTCTCCTTCCTTACCGGCTCCCCGG
>CAJTSY010000084.1:0-2298 GCA_910578995.1 uncultured Acetatifactor sp. | reverse complement strand
AATCCGTTTTACCGCAGATCTCTCACCGGCTTCCCGGACAGTCTCCTCCCCCGGAAAAGTCAACTTTCCTTTGGAAACAGTCTGTTATACACCTCGAAGCCGTCAAAAGTAGCAAAATAATCCCTGGGAGTCTCAGCCCGGCGGATCATCTCCACACTTCCGTCCTCACGGAGCAGAAGCTCGGCGGACCGCAGCTTTCCGTTATAATTGTATCCCATGGAAAATCCGTGGGCCCCGGTATCATGGATGGCAATATAATCCCCTATCTCCACTTCCGGCAGCATTCTGTCAATGGCAAACTTGTCATTGTTCTCACACAGGGATCCCACCACATCGTATTTGTGGTCACATGCCTGCCCTTCTTTTCCCAGAACCGTAATATGATGGTACGCCCCGTACATGGCAGGCCGCATCAGGTTCACCGCACAGGCATCCACCCCCACATATTCCTTGTGGGTATGCTTCTGATGGATTACCTTTGTAACCAGGTGCCCGTAAGGTCCCGTCATGAACCGGCCCAGTTCCGTATAGACGGCCACATCCCCCATGCCGGCGGGAGCCAGGATCTCTTCATAAGCCTGCCGCACACCCTCCCCAATGACCCTGATATCATTGGGCTCCTGGTCAGGCCTGTAGGGAATCCCGATTCCCCCGGATAGGTTCACGAAAGCGACATGAACCCCTGTGTCCCTGTGCAGCTCCACCGCCAGTTCAAACAGCTGCCTGGCCAGTGTGGGATAATATTCATTGGTAACCGTATTGCTTGCCAGAAACGCATGGATTCCAAAGTGCTTTACCCCCTTTGCCTTCAGGATCCGAAATCCCTCAAACATCTGCTCCCTGGTAAATCCGTACTTTGCATCCCCGGGGTTGTCCATGATATCCGTTCCCATTGCAAAATATCCCCCTGGGTTAAAGCGGCAGCTTAAGGTTTCCGGCAGGTAGCCCAGGGTCTTCTCCAGGAAATCGATGTGGGTGATATCATCCAGGTTGATGGTGGCCCCCAGTTTTTCCGCCAGTACAAACTCCTCCGCGGGCGTGTCATTGGAGGAAAACATGATCTCTTCCCCCTTCATCCCCACCGCGCCGCTCAGCATCAGCTCCGTGTAGGAAGAACAGTCGCTGCCGCAGCCGCATTCCTTCAGAATTTCCATCAGGAAAGGATTGGGAGCGGCCTTCACCGCGAAATACTCCCTGTACCCCTTGTTCCAGGAAAAAGCCTCCTTTAAAGCCCTGGCATTTTCACGAATCCCCCTCTCATCATAAATATGAAAGGGGGTCGGGTATATCTGCGCAATATTTTCGATCAGCTCTCTTGTGACAAAAGCTTTCTTTTCCATTGTGTTCTCCTTGTATTCTTCTCTATGATCCATGGCGGAACGGTTTCCCGTCACAGATTTTCAATCTGCCAGTCGATAGGCTCCAGTCCGTTCTTCTCCAGGAACGCATTGGTCTGGCTGAAGGGCCTGCTGCCGAAAAATCCGTTATGGGCGGACAACGGGCTTGGATGAGCAGCCTGGAGGATCAGGTGTCTTGGATTGTTCAGCATCTTCTTTTTCATCTGTGCCGGTCTCCCCCACAGTATAAACACGATGGGCCTGTCCTGCTTATTCAGAGTGCGGATGGCCGCGTCGGTGAACTCTTCCCATCCCCTCCCCCTGTGGGAATTAGCCATATGGGCGCGGACTGTCAGCACGGTATTCAGCATCAGAACCCCCTGTCCTGCCCACTTCACCAGATACCCGTTGTTGGGGATATAGCAGCCCAGGTCATCATGAAGCTCCTTGTAAATGTTGACCAGGGACGGCGGGATTTTCACCTCCGGTTTTACGGAAAAACACAGTCCATGGGCCTGCCCCTCGCCATGATAGGGATCCTGTCCCAGAATCACCACCTTCACCCGGCTTAGGGGCGTCAGGTGAAACGCATTAAAAATATCCCCTGCAGGCGGAAAAACCTGTGTGGTATTATACTCCGTCTTTACGAACGCATACAGCGTCTTGTAATAGGGTTTCTGAAATTCCCCCTCCAGCTCTGGCAGCCAGTCGTTGTCGATCATTCCCATCTCTTCGGTCCGTCCTTTCCCTTATTCATCCGTACTTCCCCGGTCTGGTACACCATTGCGTTCATCCCCGGGCAGTCAGCAGTCGCTGTCCACACCAGTACTGCCCTGCCGTCCGTCAACGATGCCGCCGGAACCGCTGTTTATCTACAGTCTTACGCTTATACCCCTGTCCCGCAGGTACTCCTTCACCTGCCGGATCTCCAGTTCCTTATAATGGAACAGGCTGGCTGCCA
>CAJTSY010000083.1:16683-18218 GCA_910578995.1 uncultured Acetatifactor sp. | reverse complement strand
ACTTTGCACGAAAATCCCGAGACTGCAGGCGCCAAAATGAGCGCACTTTGCTCATTTTGTGTGCATCATGTTGCTGTGAGCGGCGAAGCCGTGAACAGTAACTGTCAATTTAGGTTATTCGCTATGGCCGCTGAAAGCCGATTGACTTTGTTTATGGTATATTGTATAATTACTACCACTTAATTTTACTCACCGCCAAAACCGTCTGCTGCCCGGCAGGATTCAGGTCGGCAGGAATTCTGCTGCCGGGAAAAGTAAAAGAGGGCGGTCCGGCAGTGGGGAACAGAAAAAACAGGTGAATAAGTTTACAGGTAAAAGGAGTATACTATTATGCATTGGTCAGATAAAATCGCGGAGAAGATCATCAGCAGGAACCCGGACAAGGAGGAATACGTCTGCGCGGCGGGCATCAGTCCTTCCGGCTCCATCCACATCGGGAATTTCAGGGACATCGCCACCAGCCTTTTTGTGGTGAAGGCCCTGGAGAGAAAGGGGAAGAAGGCAAAGCTGCTTTTTTCCTGGGATGAATACGACAGGATCCGGAAGATTCCGGTGAATGTCCAGAAAGTGGATAAGGGTATGGAGAAATACATCGGAGCCTCCTATGCGGACGCGCCCAATCCCTTCGGCACGGCGGCGGCCACCTACGCCGAGTATTTCGAGAAGGAGTTCGAGGCTTCCATGGAGCGCTTCGGCATCAAAATGGATTACAGGTACCAGGCGCAGATGAACAGGAGCGGTAAATATAAGGAGTATGTCATCGAGGCCCTGCGGAAACGGGGAGAAATTTTTGACATCCTGGACAGCTTCCGCACCCAGGACGCCCAGGAGGGGGAGCGGGAAGCCTACTATCCCGTGTCCATCTACTGCCCGGAATGCCACAGGGACACCACGAAGATCACATCCCTTTCCGACGACTGCACGAAAGCGCATTATGTCTGTAAGTGCGGCCATGAGGGGGAACATGATTTTACAAAGGATTACAACTGTAAACTGGCCTGGAAGATCGACTGGCCCATGCGTTGGAAATATGAGCAGGTGGACTTTGAGCCGGGCGGAAAGGACCATGCCAGCCCCGGGGGCAGCTACGACACCAGCAGGGTCATCGCGAAGAAGATATTTGACTACGACGCGCCCATTTTCCAGGGATACGAATTTATCGGCATCAAGGGCTCCACGGGCAAGATGTCCGGTTCATCAGGCCTGAACCTGACGCCGGACACGCTGTTGAACATCTATCAGCCGGAGGTGATCCTGTGGCTCTACGCCAAGTCGGATCCCACCAAGGCCTTTGACTTCTGCTTTGACGACGGGATTCTGCGGCAGTATTTTGAGTTTGACAAGCAGTACAACAGTTTCCTGGACGGCAGCGCGGATGATTATGTACGGGATATCATGAACAGCTGCCTGCTGTCCGATCATAAGATCAGCACTGTGCCCATGTCCCATCTGGTGCAGCTGGGCTCCATAGTGGATTTCAATGTGGAGATGCTGGAGACCGTATTTGAGAAGATCGGCACGCCCTATAAATATGA
>CAJTSY010000083.1:0-16583 GCA_910578995.1 uncultured Acetatifactor sp. | reverse complement strand
TACGACGCGGCCAACCTGAAGGCGCTGCAGGGAACTTTTTTCAAGGATGTATACCGCCTGCTGCTGAACAAGGAGAAGGGACCCAGGCTGTATCTGTTCCTGTATGCCATCGAGAAGGACAAGTTCCTCTCGCTGCTTGATTTCTCCACCCCCATTACGGAAGAGGAGGAGCAGGCCCTGGCTCCGAAGGAGGAGGCGCCCGAACAGGAGGAGAAGCAGGTTGTGTACGGGGAGCCTGACCCGGTGGCCCCGGTGGCGGCGGAGATTGATTCTGAGGAATTCCGTAAGATCGACCTGCGGGTATGCAAAGTGTTAAAATGTACGGAAATCCGTAAATCCCACAGCTGTTATAAGCTTACGCTGTCCGACGGCCTGAAGGAGCGGGTTATTGTGTCCAGTATTAAGGAATACTATAAGCCGGAGGAGCTTATCGGCAGGAAGATCATTGTGGTGGCCAACTTAAAGCCCGCCCGCCTGGTGGGAGTCACCAGCGAGGGCATGCTGCTGGCCGGGACCAACAACGCCTGCGGGTGCCAGGTGGTATTTGTGGATGACATTGTGCCGGAGGGGACGAGGATCTGCTAGGGAGTGATGAAAGCTGCTGCGGATGCAGTGACATATTTGCGGATGCTGTACGGAAGGGCTTGTAGCTTTCGGGCAGTGTTTCAGGGAAGCGGAAGAGAAAGACGGGAATGATAAGGCCTGTGCCTGTCGGAAGGATCGCGGCGGGGAAGCAGGCGGAGCAGGAAGTTCCGGCACAGAAAGGATTGAATATATGAAGCAGAAGCAGACAGCCCGTGTGATTTGCCAGGAGGAGATCGCACCGGATATTTATGATATGTATATAGAGACTTCCCTGGCGGTGGATGCTGTGCCGGGGCAGTTTGTGGGTGTGTATCCCAGGGACAGGAGCACCCTGCTTCCCCGCCCCATCAGCATATGCGAGGCGGATGATGTGCTTCCCTTCGGGGATTCGCCTGCAGCCGGACAGTCCGCGCAGCGGGGCGCCATCCGTATCGTCTACCGGATCGCCGGGGCAGGAACCAGGGAATTTTCCGGGTATGGGGCGGGAGAGCCCATCGAGCTTCTGGGGCCTCTGGGCAACGGCTTCCCCCTGGAGAAGGGGGCCGGGAAAAAGGTTTTCCTGATGGGGGGCGGCATTGGAATCCCTCCCATACTGGAGCTCGCGAAGCGTCTGGAGACGGACCGGGATAAGAAGCAGGTGGTTCTGGGATACCGGGACAGCAATTTATTCCTGAAGGAAGACATGGAGCAGTATGGCGCTGTATACGTGGCCACGGAGGACGGAAGTGCGGGCA
Organism: uncultured Acetatifactor sp.; assembly: GCA_910578995.1. Lineage (GTDB taxonomy): Bacteria > Bacillota > Clostridia > Lachnospirales > Lachnospiraceae > Acetatifactor. Next base: position 15,264 of record CAJTSY010000083.1, on the reverse strand, counting down.
CGAAGGGAAACGTGATGGATGCCATCCGGGAGAACGGTCTGGAGGCGGATGTGATTTTTGCCTGCGGCCCCATGCCCATGCTCCGCGCCATCAAAAAGTACGCGGCCGAGCGTCAGATTCCCGCCTACATCTCCCTGGAGGAGCATATGGCCTGCGGGGTGGGAGCCTGCCTGGGCTGTGTGGTGAAAACGAAGGAAACGGACCATCATTCCCATGTGAACAATGCCCGGATCTGCACGGACGGGCCGGTGTTCGAGGCGGATGCGGTGGAAATCTGATTATCCCGGGAGAGCGGACCGGGCTCCGGCAGATGAAGCAGGTTCCGGGAGAACAGGCCGGGCTCTTGTAGAAGGCAGTTCCTGGAGAGCGGGCGGGGCTCCGGCAGCAGAGTCAGAATTCGGGAAGCCGAGCCAGGCCTGAGGGGGACGCAGCTTCCCACATGAGTTGAAAAAACGGCGAAATTGAGGCAGAACAGGAGAATACGTCTATGAATACAGAGGTCACAATTGCGGGAGTCACACTGAAGAATCCGGTTATGACGGCATCGGGAACCTTCGGTTCAGGGATGGAATATTCGGAATTTGTGGATCTGAACCGGCTGGGGGCCGTGGTGACAAAAGGAGTCGCCAGTGTGCCCTGGCCCGGAAACCCCACCCCCAGGGTGGCGGAGGTCTACGGGGGCATGCTCAATGCCATAGGGCTTCAGAACCCGGGCATCGATGTCTTCCTGGAACGGGATATTCCGTTCCTGAAGCAGTATGACACCAAAATCATCGTCAATGTCTGCGGGAAGACCGTGGAAGACTACGTGGAAGTAGTGGAACGCCTGGGGGAGGAGCCTGCGGTGGCCATGTTGGAGATCAACGTATCCTGTCCCAACGTGAAGGAGGGAGCCATTGCCTTTGGCCAGAACGCGGATGCCCTGTCCCGCATTACCGGGGAAATCAAGCGGCACGCAAAACAGCCGGTTATCATGAAATTAAGTCCCAATGTCACTGATATAACGGAGATGGCGAAGGCTGCGGAGGCTGCGGGGGCGGACGCCCTGTCCATGATCAATACCATCACCGGCATGAAGATCGACATCCACCGGCGTAAATTTGCCCTGGCGAACAAAACCGGGGGCATGAGCGGCCCGGCCATCAAACCTGTGGCGGTGCGCATGGTATACCAGGCGGCCCGGGCGGTGAAGATTCCCATCATCGGTATGGGGGGCATTGCCAATGGGGAGGACGCGGTGGAATTCCTCCTGGCAGGCGCAACAGCGGTCAGCGTGGGGGCCATGAATTTTGTGAATCCGTATACCACCGTGGAAGTGGTGCAGGGGATAGAGCGTTACATGGAGCGTTACCATGTGGAGCGTGTGGCGGATCTGATCGGAGCCGTATCCTGACTGCCCCCGGTTTTTACAGGAGCCTGGCCGGGGGACGGAATATCCCCGGGGTGGTTTTTCCTGCCGGAATGTCATATAGGAGCGAGTACCTTCATATATTTCTCTATACGAGTATATATGGAGGTATTTTTGTGGAGCTGATTAAGAGAAATATACATATGGACCGGGTCAGGGTTCAGGCCGTCACACAGTTTACCCTGGAGGATGACGTGAATCTTCCGGAAAACAAACCGGATATCTCGGCCCTGAACCTGGAAAAGGGGGAAATCCTCATCGACGAGATCAGGCCGGGAACGGACTCGGTGATGGTACGGGGAAAACTGATGTTTATGGTGCTCTACCACACCCAGGAGGAAGACAGCAGCCTGGTACTCCTGGAGGGAAAACTTCCCTTTGAGGAGAAGATAAACATCCAGGGGGTGGTGCCCGGGGATACGGTGGTGGTGGAAGGGGAAGTGGAGGACATCACGCTGAATAAGATTAATTCCAGGAAGCTGAACGTCCAGACCCTGGTCACCATGACTGCGAAGGTGGAAGAACTGTATGACGAGGAGGCGCCTATCGGCATCCATGGGGACGAAAAGGTGGAATACCGGCGCATGCCCCTGAATCTGGCGCAGATCGCCATCTGTAAAAACGACATCTTCCGGCTGAAGGAGGAGGTGGCGCTGCCCTCCAATTATCCCAACATTTTCCAGATACTGTGGAGTAATCTGTCCCTGGGGGATGTGGAATTTAAGGTTATGGAGGAAAAAATCACGGTTTCCGGGGATGTGCATCTGTTTATTCTGTATGAGGGAGAGGGGGAGGATCATCCCTGCCGCTGTTTTGACACCGCGATCCCTTTCAGCGGGGTGCTGGAATGCCATGGCTGCCATGAGGGGATGCTTCCGGACATCCGCTACCGCCTGGGCCAGCAGGAGCTGACGGTGCGTCCGGATTTTGACGGGGAGGAAAGAAACATCGGACTGGAGCTTGTTCTGGACATCGCCATAAGGATTTACCAGGAGGAGAAGCTGGAGATTATCTCCGACATTTACGGAGTGTCCAAAGAAGTCAGCGCCGTCACCCATAAGGCGGATCTCCGCAGGCTGCTTTCAAAGGTTACGGGAAAGACGAAGGTAACGGACCACATCCATGTCAGCGGCGGTACGGTGCTCCAACTGCTGCACAGCGAGGGCACCGTGACGCTGGAGCAGCAGAGCACTGTGGAGAACGGGATTTTCCTCCAGGGCAGCATGCAGGTAAAGGTGATGTATATCACAGGGGAGGATGAGGCGCCCTACGGCTGCACCCAGGCACAGATTCCCTATCAGTATACCCTGGAGATTCCGGACATAGCCCCTGAGGATATGGGGGAGGTCCGCGCGGAGGTGGAGCAGCTGCAGGTAACCATGCTGGACGGGGAAGAGATGGACGTGAAGGCGGTTTTAAGCTTTTCAACCGTGGTATTTAAGAATGTTCCCGTGGAGCTGATCACCCAGGTGAATGTGTCGGAGTTGGACGGCAATAAGTTAAGCAGCCTTCCGGGGATGGTGGTTTATATGGTGAAGGACGGGGATAATCTGTGGAATATCGGGAAGAAGTATTATGTGCCGGTGGATGCGCTGCGGGAACTGAATGCCCTGGACAGCGACGAGGTGAAGGCGGGGCAGAAGCTGTTGATTGTGAAGGGCGCGTGAAAAAACAGATTCATACAGGAGTTTAGGAAAATCTTAATAAATTAATAAACAAGTTGGATACATTTCTGCCTTATATTGTATTTATACAAAATATCTTAGAAAATACCATGAGGTGGAGAAATGTTAAGGCAGGAGAGCTACGCGCGGACAAGAGAGGATCATGAGGCATCTGACGGCAGGCGGAACCCTTATCCGGCAGACTGCGGGGAGCGGCGCAGTCATCATCAGGGACAGGGCGCATCCCGGAGGGAGAGGGTTTCAGGAAGCCGGACAGGCCAAAGCTCTGCCGACAGGCCGGGCCTGGAGCGTTATACCAGGCCCGTGTCGGCCCGCGGCGGCAGTACCGGCAGCAGGATTTCCACCGGCAGTACCGGGGGCGGGAGACGTGTATCCAGGGCGGGACGGCCGGAAGAAGCCAGGCTCTTCCTGTATGAAGAGGACGGTCTGTCCCTGCCGGAGGAAGATGGCCTGCCTACGCCGTATGGAGAGGAGGACGGTCTGTCCGCGCTGTACGGAGAGGAGAGGGAGCTGTCCCTGCCGTATGGAGAGGAGGACGGTCTGTCCGCGCTGTACGGAGAGGAGAGGGAGCTGTTCCTGCCGTATGGAGAGGAGAACGATCTGCCCCTGTCGTATGGTGGGAAGGGCGGTCCGTCCCTGCCACATAAAGAGGAAGGGAATGATCTGTCCCTCCTGTACGACGGTATACCGGAGAGACGCAGACAGAAATCCGCCAATATTACATCCGTGAACATGACTGCCGGATACAAAGGGGTTGCCCGGCGGGAGGCGCAGGGCGGGAGGGCGGCACAGTCCCGGCGGGAGCCATACGGCAGAGAGGGGACACAGCACCTGAGACGGACAGACCGAAGGGCGGCTGTACCCGTGGAAGGACAGTTTGCGGAAACGGCGCCAGGCGGCAGGAAACGGTATGAGGAAAGAACGGCTCTCCGCGAAACGGGATATAAAAAGGAGACGGCACAGTCCCGGCGGGAGTCATACGGCAGAGGAGAGGAATTCGGCCGGAAGGCGGCGCAGCCCCGGAGGGAGTCATACGGCAGAGGGGCAGAGACACGGCCCCGCCGCAGGGAACCGGATATAGATGAAACGCCGGTTTACAGGCAGCTGCCCCGGGGAAGGGCGGCGCGGGGTACGGCCGGACGCCGGAGTCCCTCGGCACATACCCGTTCCAGACGTAAAAAACGCGTTTTGGAAAAGCGGCTCATGATCGGTGTGTGGGCTCTGTGCATTCTGGCCCTGGGGGTGGTTTTTGTATTGAAGAATCCTCCTGTGGCGGCAGCCGGAAAAGACGGCAAAGGAGGCGGCGGAATAATATCCGCCATGGGGGATGCCTTTTTCGGGAGGCAGAGCGCCGGCCCCCTGGTGCAGGGGCTTCCGGAGAGCGTATTTGCAGCCCATCCCCAGTGGGAGGAGAATTTCCTGACGCCCAACGAGTACTCCAGGCCGGGAGAGCCTCTTGAGTCGGTTACGAATCTATTTGTCCATTATACGGCAAACCCGGGAACCAGCGCGGCCCAGAACCGCAGTTATTTTGAACAGCAGAAGGATACGCACGAGGTCAGCGTCAGCTCCCATTTTATCATCGGGTACGAGGGGGAGATCATTCAGTGCGTACCCCTGGACGAGATCGCCTATGCCGTGATGACCCGCAATTATGATTCCGTTTCCATAGAGTGCTGCTATCTGGAGAGCGACGGCTCCTTTACCCAGGAGACATATGACTCCCTGATTTCCCTGCTGGCCTGGCTCACCGACGCCTATAACCTGGATGCCGATGATATTCTGCGGCATTATGACTGCGGAGGCAAGAAATGTCCGTTATATTATACGGAACATCCGGATGCGTGGGAACAATTGAAAAAGGACGTGGACAAGCTGTAGAATCTTTGTTACAATAGACCTTGCCAGGTCTGCCGCGGACAGACAGGCTGCGGGCGGCAGGCGCGGACAAGGAGGTACAGATGAATATATTATCACCGTCGATATTGGCAGCAGATTTCAGCAGACTTGGGGAACAGATTAAAGCGGTGGAGCATGGAGGGGCAAAGTATCTGCACATCGATGTGATGGATGGGGTTTTTGTGCCGGATATCTCTTTTGGCATGCCGGTGATTTCCTCCATCAGGAAGTGTACTGATATTCTGTTTGACGTACATCTGATGATCGACAGGCCGGAGCGGTATGTCAAGGAGTTTGCCGACTGCGGGGCCAATCTGATCAATTTCCACCTGGAGGCCACAGAGGATGTGACGGGTACAATCCAGAGGATTCGTTTTCTGGGCAGAAAGGTGGGCATTACCATCAGCCCCCAGACGCCGGCCAGGGCGGTGGAGCCCTATCTGAAGCTGGTGGATATGGTGCTGGTGATGACGGTGAAGCCGGGGTTCGGGGGACAGAAGCTGATTCCGGAATGCCTGGATAAAGTGAGGGAGATCCGGGCCATGGTGCAGGAAAAGGGGCTCCGCACGGACATAGAGGTGGATGGCGGTATCAGGATAGAGAACGTAGGGTTGGCCCTGGAGGCAGGGGCCAATGTGATCGTGTCAGGTTCGGCCGTATTTCAGAACCGGATTTCCGATAATGTGAGGATGTTCCTGGAGAAAATGAACGGAGATTTTGACGGGAGGTAAGGATTTTCTGTATTTCTGCCGAAAATATTGTATAATTAGGAAGCAAGTGCAGCTGCCTGTAATCGAATGCGGTGCTAAGGGACGCGTTGTTATGGGGAGGAGTGACGGAAGATGCAGTTTAACGGAATCGGAATGAAGCATGACGCGGAAATGCATCATGTGACCAACTGTATGCATGATCATGCCCATTTTAGAAAGGAAACCGGCGACATGGGGGCGGGGGCTTCCGGCATGAAGTCCCAGACCATGGAAAATGTTCCCGGGCAGGAGGAAGGGCAGCTTTCCCTGTCGGCCTGGCTGGAGAAGCTCCGGGAGAACGGGAAGCGTTTTCTGCGGGGAATCTGGAACGGAGACCCGGCGGGACAGGAAGGAAAGGCAGCCGACGGAACCGGGGCGGGAAAGACAGTGGAACTTAGGGAGGATGCGGCGGCGGAGCAGGCCGTGGTACGGGGAACCGGGGTACCTTCTGCCGTGAATGCCTCCCAGGCGGCCGCGGCTTCCCAGGGAGTGCCCCCGTCCGGGATGATAGCGGACAATCCCTATTTTTCCGCTGTCAGCGGAGGGGAATCCAGGGAGAAGGATATCTGGCAGAAGATGCGGGTCAGGTTCCGGGATGTGAAGGGGCAGCTGGCCGGACACCTTCCGGGAAAATTCTTTCATGCCCAGACGAAGAACTCCTTTCAGGCAGGAAAGCGCAGTCCCAGGGAGGAGCTGCGCAAGCGCAGCAGATTTCACGGGGATGAACTGGAAATCGACTGTATTCTGACGGAAGACAGCTATTTATTGGACTCTTATGACAGAAAAGGGGCTTATAGCAAACTTTCCGCCAAAAAGTAGGTATTTTTCCCAAAATTTAAAAAGGTTTTAGAAAATAATAATGAAGGGTTATTGACAGGTATCGGTGTTTTGTGTTACTTTTTTAGGAGGGTGTATGGGAGGGCGGAGACCCCGCATATACCCTCTGTGCGCAGTACTGCGTGTGAAAGGGCATACCGGCTCGTCTTCTGGTGCAGGATAAGCAGTGGGAGACGGGCTTTTTTGAGATTTGAGAGCAGGAGAGGAGAACCGGGATGGAAAGCAAGGGAAAGTACTATCTTACCACGGCCATTGCCTATACTTCGGGCAAGCCGCACATCGGCAACAATTACGAAATCGTGCTGGCGGACAGTATCGCGCGTTTCAAGAGGAAGGAAGGATATGACGTGTTCTTCCAGACAGGGACGGACGAGCACGGCCAGAAGATCGAGCTGAAGGCCCAGGAGGCGGGGGTGGCGCCGAAGGACTTCGTGGACAATGTGGCGGGGATCATCCGGGGAATGTGCGATATGCTGAATGTTTCCTATGACAAATTCATCCGTACCACGGACGATTACCATGAGAGGCAGGTGCAGAAGATCTTTAAGCGCCTGTATGAACAGGGAGATATCTACAAGGGAGCCTACGAGGGGATGTACTGCACTCCCTGCGAGTCCTTCTGGACGGAGTCCCAGCTGGTGGACGGGAAATGCCCGGACTGCGGCAGGGAGGTGAAGCCTGCCAGGGAGGAGGCTTACTTTTTCCGTATGAGCAAATACGCGGACAGGCTGATCCGGCATATCAACGAGCATCCGGAGTTTATCCAGCCTGTGTCCCGGAAGAACGAGATGATGAACAATTTCCTGCTGCCGGGTCTGCAGGATTTGTGCGTGTCCAGGACATCCTTCAAATGGGGGGTTCCCGTGGATTTTGATGACAAACATGTAGTCTATGTGTGGCTGGACGCACTGACCAACTATATCACAGGAATCGGCTATGACGCGGAGGGGAACAGCACGGACCAGTACAAAAAACTCTGGCCCGCGGACCTTCACCTGATCGGGAAGGACATCATCCGCTTCCACACCATCTACTGGCCGATCTTCCTGATGGCCCTGGAGGAGCCGCTGCCGAAGCAGATTTTCGGGCATCCATGGCTGATGATGAACGGGGGGAAGATGAGCAAGTCCAAAGGTAATGTGATCTACGTGGACGACCTGGTGGACTTTTTCGGCGTGGACGCGGTGCGGTATTACATGGTGCATGAGATGCCCTTTGAAAATGACGGCAACGCCACCTGGGAGCTGATCGCGGAGCGCACCAACTCCGACCTGGCCAATACCCTGGGGAACCTGGTGAACCGTACCATTTCCATGAGCAACAAATATTTCGGCGGCGTGGTGTCCCGGAAGGGGGAGGCCGCCACGGAGCAGGAGAGGGCGGTGGATGAGGACCTGCGCCTTACCGCCCTGGGTACCCTTTCCAAAGCGGCGGCAAAGATGGAGGAGCTGCGTGTGGCGGATGCCCTGACGGAGGTGTTCGCCCTGTTCAAGCGCTGCAACAAATATATCGACGAGACGGAGCCCTGGGTGCTGGCAAAGAACCCTGAGAAGGCGGGCAGGCTGTCCACGGTGCTCTACAACCTGGTGGAGAGCATTGTCATGGGCGCTTCCCTTCTGGAGCCCTTCATGCCGGAGACCGCGGGCAGGATTGCGGCTCAGCTGAACACGTCCCTGCGGGGCTTTGACCGGCTGGGGACCTTCGGGCTTTACCCCGATGGACAGAAAGTGACGGAGAAGCCGGAGATCCTCTTTGCAAGGCTGGATATGAAGGAAGTGGAGAAGCAGGAGGAGAAAATTCTGGCGGCCATGACGGCGGCGTCCGATGTGTCCGGGCAGGATGAGGCGGGCGGAAGCGGTAAGGAAGGGAACGGCGGGGAGAAGGTGCGGCCCGGGTCACAGGGCGCGCAGTCTGCTCAGGCCGGAGAAAAGCCGGTTTCCGCAGACAGGGAGCAGAACGGACAGAAGCCGGTATCCTCGGACAGGGGGCAGGCAGGAGGAGCCGGAACGGAAGCCGGAATCGACATAGAGCCCAAAGCGGAGATCACCTACGACGATTTTGCCAAGCTCCAGTTCCAGGTGGGGGAGATCCTCTCCTGCGAGGCGGTGCCCAAGTCCAAAAAGCTTCTCTGCAGCCAGGTGAAGATCGGCAGCCAGGTGAAGCAGATCGTGTCCGGCATCAAGGCCTATTACACCCCTGAGGAGATGGTGGGCAAGAAGGTGATGGTGCTGGTGAACTTAAAGCCCGCGAAGCTGGCGGGAGTGGTGTCCGAGGGGATGCTGTTGTGCGCCGAGGATGCGGAGGGCAGGCTGGCGCTGGTAAAGCCGGAGAAGGAGATGCCGTCAGGCGCTGAGATAGCGTAAGACGCGGGAAGGTTGCCATGAGGAAAGAAGAATTTTATTTTGATTCCGCAGACGGAAAGCATAAACTTCACGGGGTGCGCTACAGTCCGGAGGAAGGCCGGGAGATCCGCTGTGTCCTCCAGATTGTCCACGGCATGGCGGAATACGTGGAGCGCTACGAGGAATTTGCGGCATATCTCACGGAGAAGGGGTTTCTGGTCACCGGGGAAGACCACCTGGGCCATGGGAAATCCGTGGGGAAAAACGCAAAGTACGGGTATTTTTGTAAGACGGATCCCGCCACGGCCCTGGTGGAAAATGTGCACAGGCTGCGTGAGATTACACAGAAGCGGTTCGGGAACGTCCCCTATGTGCTGATGGGCCACAGCATGGGTTCTTTCATCGTACGCAATTATATGTTCCGGCACGGGAAAGGACTATCGGGCGTAGTCATTATGGGCACTGGAATGGAACCCCTTGTCACCGTGAAGCTGGCCCGGGCCGTGGCCGGTATCCAGAAACTGTTTCTGGGGGACAGGCATGAAAGCCGTCTCATTGACAGGCTTGCCTTCGGCTCCTACAACAGGAGGGTGGACAGCCCTCGGACGCCCTTCGACTGGCTGAGCCGGGATGAAAGCCGGGTGGACCGCTATGTGGCAGACCCCGGCTGCGGCTTCGTCTTCACGGTGAACGGTTTTGGAGCCCTGTTTGAGCTGATTTCCAGACTGTACAGGAAAGAAAACCTCAGGCACATCCCGAGAGAACTGCCGGTATACATGGTTTCCGGCACTGCGGATCCGGTTGGGGGTTACGGCAGGGGAGTCTGTAAGGCATATGCCTCGCTGCAGACAGCGGGGGTGAAGGATATCACATTGAAACTGTTCAGGGGCGGCAGGCACGAACTGCTGAACGAGACAAACCGGGACGAGGTTATGAGGAACATCTATGACTGGATAGAAAATATTATAGGAAGCAAGTGCAGCTTCCTATAATCGAATGCGGCGCAAAGAAATGCGCCTTTTATCAGAAGCGAAGAGATTGCTTCTGATAAGTTATATTATAGGAAGCAAGTGCAGCTTCCTATAATCGAATGCGGCGCAAAGAAATGCGCCTTTTATCAGAAGCGAAGAGATTGCTTCTGATAAGTTATATTATAGGAAGCAAGTGCAGCTTCCTATAATCGAATGCGGCGCAAAGAAATGCGCCTTTTATCAGAAGCGAAGAGATTGCTTCTGATAAGTTATATTATAGGAAGCAAGTGCAGCTTCCTATAATCGAATGCGGCGCAAAGAAATGCGCCTTTTATCAGAAGCGAAGAGATTGCTTCTGATAAGTTATATTATAGGAAGCAAGTGCAGCTTCCTATAATCGAATGCGGCGCAAAGAACGCGCCTTTTATCAGAAGCAAAGTGCATGCTTCTGATAAGTTATACTATTAAGAAAAAGGCCGGTGGAAAAGCAGGGTAAACCGGCAGCGGCGGAGTTGGTGTAATGGATATAAGGAGGATGCATGCGCTCTATGAAGTCAGGTGGGCCAGGACGGAAGAGTGGATACCTGCCATAAAAATGATCTGGATGACCTTTCTGAAATACGAGGGAAAGGATTATACGGAAGAGGGCATCAGGAATTTTTTTGATTTCATTACGGATGAAGAGCTTTACATTTCTTTCCTGAGGGGCGAATACCGGCTGATGGTGGCCCTGGACAGGGGAAAGGTCATCGGAGCCGGTTCTGTCAGGGACAAAAACCGCCTGTCCCTTCTGTTTGTGGACGAGGCATACCAGCACAGGGGGGTGGGAAGTTCCATTCTGCGGAAGCTCTGCCATTATCTGAAGACAGAGGCGGGAGAGCGTTATATGTCCCTGCAGGCAGCGCCCTATGCGGTAAATTTTTACAGGAAACAGGGTTTCCGCGCGGTGCATCCGGAGGTGGAATTTGCCGGCATTCGCGTGACGCCCATGGAAAAAGTGTTTTGAGAACAGAAAGGTATGGTATTGCTATGAAGCTTTTTGATTTGGACAGCCCGTTGATGCAGATATTGAACAAAGTTGCCGATCTGATGATCCTGAATCTCCTGACGGTGCTTTTCTGCATCCCTGTTATCACCGTGGGTCCCGCCCTGACCGCCATGCATTATGTGGCGCTGAAGATGGCCAGGAACGAGGAGTGCTATATTGCCAGGGATTTCTTTAAGTCTTTCAGGCTGAATCTGAGACAGGGCATCGTGCTCTGGCTCATCGAACTGTTTATCATTCTGGTGCTGGCGGGAGATTTTCTGATCCTGAACCAGATGGACATATCCTTCGGCAAAGTATTAAGGGTTGTTCTTATAGTGATCGCAGTGGTCGCCATGTTTACTTTTATGTTTGTCTTTCCGGTACTGGCGAAATTTGACAACCCGGTGCTGCGCACTGTCAGGAATGCTTTTTTCATAGGTATACTGCAGTTTCCCAAAACGATCCTGATGATGATCCTGTCCGTGGCGCCCCTGGTCCTGTTCCTTCTGTTTCCTCAGATCACGCCCATTATATTTCTCTATGGGCTGACTGTTCCGGCATGGCTTTCCGCCAAGCTGTATTCGGGTTATTTCAAAAGGCTGGAGGATCAGATCACGGAGGCTGCCGCCACGGCAAATCCGCCTGCGGAAGGAGGAGCGCCGGAGGAGGACGAAAGGATTTTCAAGGATGAACTGGATGAGAGTCTGCTGGAGGAACCCCGCATCGGATGAAATGGGTATTGGTCAATCTGTACAATGTGAAAGCATATAGATGTACAAAATGACGGACAGTGTGAAAAGGGACTAAGTTTCTAAGCAATATTTACAATCTGTTCAAAAATATTTGTGAAATAGTGGCATGGCGGAATTCCGTATTTTTCGGTATACTGTTTTCAGGTGAGGCGATGAGACACCATCGTAAATACGAGAAATGAACCAACATGTTAAACGCGAAAGGAGTTTTCAGTTATGGCAAGTTTATCTTTAAAGAATGTCTGCAAGGTGTATCCCAATGGTTTTGAGGCCGTTAAGGATTTCAATCTGCAGATTGCGGACAAGGAATTTATCATCTTCGTAGGACCTTCTGGATGCGGTAAGTCCACAACGCTTCGTATGATCGCAGGTCTGGAGGATATTTCTTCCGGTGAGCTGAAGATTGGTGACAGGGTTGTTAACGATGTGGAGCCCAAGGACCGTGACATCGCAATGGTATTCCAGAATTACGCTCTGTATCCCCATATGTCCGTATACGACAATATGGCGTTCGGTCTGAAGCTGAGGAAAGTTCCCAAGGATCAGATCGACAAGATGGTTAAGGAAGCAGCAAAGGTACTTGACCTGACTCCTCTCCTTGAGCGTAAGCCGAAGGCTCTGTCCGGTGGTCAGAGACAGCGTGTTGCCATGGGCCGTGCTATCGTGCGTAACCCCAAGGTATTCCTGATGGATGAGCCGCTGTCCAACCTGGATGCCAAGCTGCGTGTGCAGATGCGTATTGAGATTGCCAAGCTGCATCAGAGACTGGGCACCACCATCATCTACGTTACACATGACCAGACAGAGGCTATGACCCTGGGTACCAGAATCGTCGTTATGAAGGACGGCGTTATCCAGCAGGTTGATACTCCCCAGCATCTGTATGATCTGCCTCAGAACCTCTTCGTTGCAGGATTCATGGGATCTCCTCAGATGAACTTCCTGGATGCGAAGGTTAAGGTTACCGGCAATGTTGCAAGCCTGGAGATCGCCGGACACAGCATCGCTCTTCCTGAAGCAAAATCCAAGAAGCTGATCGCCGGCGGCTATGACGGAAAGATTGTTACCTTCGGTATCCGTCCCGAGAACGTGGATGACGATCCTGAGTTCCTTGCAAAGTGCGATCCCAAGTGTGTGTTCGAGTCTTCCGTAAGGGTTTACGAGCTGCTCGGTGCAGAAGTTTATCTGTACTTTGATCTGGATGAATTCCCGATTACCGCAAGGGTTGCTCCCAGCACCAAGTCAAGACCCGGCGATCCGATCAAGTTTGCTTTCGAAGTTGACAAGATCCATGTATTTGACAAGGAAACAGAGCAGATTATCACAAACTAGTGGTAAAAGATACATCAAAAGGTACATCAGGGGATGCTGACAAGGCATCCCCTTTTACAAATACCGTCTTTGAGGACGGAGAAGAAAGGTATGAGGCAGAATGATATCGAGCCAGACAATTCAGATCAGTATAGACGAACTGAAGGCAATTACCAAGGTGGATCTGTGCGTGTATGATCTATCGGGTACGCCTGTGGCGTCTACAGCGGCACAGTTTGACATTTCAGCGGATTTAATCAGCGGATTCGCGTATTCGCCTGCGGACAGTCAGGTGATCGGCATGCACCATCTGCTGAAGATCATGGATGAGGGAGAGCTGCTGTACATTTTGATCGCAAAGGGAACCAGTGAGGATGTATACATGATAGGTAAGATCGCAGTCTGCCAGCTGCAGAATCTTATCATTGCTTACAAGGAGAGATTTGACAGAAATAACTTCTTCCAGAACCTGCTGCTCGACAACCTGCTTCTGGTGGATATCTATAACAGGGCGAAGAAGCTGCATATAGAGGTGACGGTGCCCAGGGCCGTGTTCCTTGTGGAGACCCATCTGGAGAAGGACGGCATGGTGATGGAGCTGCTGCGGGGAATGTTTTCCAGCCATACGGGAGACTATATCACGGCGGTGGATGAGAGCAGCGTAATCCTCATCAAGGCCATGGAGACAGACTACACCAGCGATGCACTGATGGAAGTGGCGGAGACCATCGTGGCCATGATGAACGCGGAGGCCATGCTGAACGTGAAAGTTTCCTTCGGCACGGTGGTGCAGGAGCTGAAGGATGTGTCGAAATCTTACAAGGAAGCCAAGATGGCGTTGGACGTGGGGAAGATTTTCTATGCGGAGAAGCGCACCATTGCCTACAGCACCCTGGGAATCGGGCGCCTGATCTACCAGCTGCCCGTAAACCTGTGCAAGATTTTCATTGATGAAATCTTTGGCGATAATGTACCCTATGACCTGGATGACGAGACGCTGACCACCATCAACAAGTTTTTTGAAAATAACCTGAATGTCTCCGAGACGTCAAGGCAGCTTTTCGTACACCGGAATACTTTGGTGTACCGCATTGAGAAGCTTCAGAAGAGCATGGGCCTGGATTTGCGCAATTTTGACGATGCCCTTACCTTCAAGATAGCCCTGATGGTGGTGAATTATATGAAATACCTGGATACTATAGGGTATTGACAGACGATAGAGCTTCGGATACAGACAAAAGAGCCGGAAATTGCCCCCCGGCTCTTTTTTTGGTATGTCCGGCGAACACATGCTTTCAGGCTTTAGGGATTTAATGACGAAACCATGCGCAGAGCGGCAAGAATGTGGTTTGGGTTTATCCGGGTTAGGAATAAGTGAGACAACCTTTCGAATATAATTAGGTAAAATCTTTATGATGATGGGGAGTGGTAATATGTTTTATGATAAAAAGATAAAATACCTGGATTATTACGAAGACGGACTGCGCGTCGGGGGATGCGGCTATGTGAAACTGGAGGCAAGGGATGGCTGCCTGCGGATGGAGCTGGCCGCGACGGGGCTGCGTCCCACGGATTCCTTTGAAAGAGATGTTTTTTTCCTCAGCGGCGGAGAAGAGAAAAAAATGGGGAGGATACAGATAACCTCGGGCAGGGGCTCCTGGAAAATGCAGTGGGGGCAGCTTGAGGATATAGGAGGGAGCGGGTTCAGCTATGGGGAACTGGAGGGGGTATCCGTTCCGTTGGGAGGGGGACGGGAAATAAGCTGCATCTGGCAGACGGGGAAGGGGACTGTGCCGGGCCAGGGGAGTACTCGGAAAAAAGGAATGCCGGACCAAAAAGAGGGCGTCCCTGACAGGGAGCCTGCCCGGGGGAGGGAAGTGCCTGGAGGGGAAAGCGCCTGGGGGAGAAGTCTGTCTGACGGGAGAGATGCCCGGGAGAAAGTTCTGCCCGGCAGGAGAGATACTAGGGAGGAAGTTTTGCCGGACGGGGAAGCCGTGGGGGAGGGAAAAATGTCCGGCGGGAAAGGCATCCGGGAGAAAGTTCTGCCCGGCAGGATAGATGCCCGGGAGGAAGTTCTGTCCGACGGGAGAGGCACCTGGGAGAGAAGCCGGCTTGACGGGAGAGGCAGCCGTGAGAGAAACCAGTCCGACGGGAGAGGCACCTGGGAGAGAAGCCAGCCTGGCGGGGGAGGCAGTCGTGAGAGAAACCATCCAGACGGGAGAGGCACCTGGGAGAGAAACCAGCCGGACGGGAGAGGTGCCCGTGATAGAGGCCAGCCTGACA
>CAJTSY010000082.1:13989-18227 GCA_910578995.1 uncultured Acetatifactor sp. | reverse complement strand
GAAAGAGAGAAGAAACCAATGGAGAATAAAACCGTACAACAGGAAAACAAAATGGGCGTCATGCCCATAGACAGGCTTCTGATATCCATGTCACTGCCCATGATGATATCCATGCTTGTCCAGGCCCTTTACAATATAGTGGACAGCATTTTTGTGTCCAGAATCAACGAATATGCCCTGCGGGCCGTGTCTCTGGCATTTCCCATCCAGAGCCTGATGATTGCCGTGTCCGTGGGAACCGCGGTGGGCATCAATGCGTTCCTGTCCAGAACCCTGGGGGAGAAGGAGTATGAGAAGGCCAATACCATTGCGGCCAACGGCATTTTCGTGGAGATGATGAGCTATCTGGCGTTTGTACTGGTGGGGATTTTCTTAAGCCGCCCGTTTTTTGCCAGTCAGACGGAGATTGCACAGGTCCGGGAATACGGAACCACATACCTGACCATCTGCTGCACCGCAGGCGTGGGCATTTTTATGCAGGTTACCTTTGAGCGCCTGCTGCAGTCCACGGGCAGGACCTTCTATGCCATGATTACCCAGGGGGTGGGCGCCATTATCAACCTGGTTATGGACCCCATTCTGATTTTCGGATATTTCGGCATGCCGGAAATGGGAGTGGCGGGCGCTGCCGCGGCCACCGTTTTGGGACAGATTGCGGCTGCGGTTCTGGCCATTGTGTTTAATCTGAAAATAAACAGGGAGATTCATATTTCCTTTAAGGGCTTCAGGCCAGACGGGAAACTGATTGCCAGTATCTATAAGGTGGGCATTCCTTCCATTATTATGCAGGCCATCGGCTCCGTGATGACCTATGGCATGAACCTGATTCTGGAGGCCTTCGGCACAGCCCAGACCGTGTTCGGGATTTACTTTAAGCTTCAGAGCTTTATCTTTATGCCCGTATTCGGCCTGAACAGCGGCATGGTTCCCATCATTGCCTACAACTTCGGCGCAGGCAGCAGGGAACGGGTGCTGCGGACCATGAAGAGCAGCATCAAGTATGCGGTAGGCATCATGCTGGTGGGACTGGCGGTGATGGAGCTGTTTCCTGCCAGGCTCATCGGGCTGTTTGACGCGCAGGCTTCCACGGATCTTCTGGTGATTGGGGTTCCCGCCCTGCGGATTATCTGCCTGAGTTTCTGCTTTGCAGGATACTGCATCGTGGTGGGAAGCGTATTCCAGGCCCTGGGAAATGCGGTATACAGCATGCTGGTGTCCATTGCCAGGCAGCTCTGTGTGCTTCTGCCGGTGGCGTGGCTCTTTTCCCTGAGCGGCAACGTGAACCTCATCTGGTGGGCCTTTCCCATTGCGGAGCTTGTGAGTCTGAGCCTGAGTACGTATTTCCTGATACGCATCAACAGGGATATCATTGTGCATATCGGGGAAGAGAAGTAGAAAACGAATGGGTGAGCGCTTCTGTAATGCAGGGCAGAAAAGCGGCAGTTAAATGCGCTCACGAATATAAGGAAGTTTTAACAGAATGGAGCTTTGAGGGGAGCGTGCCGAGATGGGCAGTCTGATCATCAGTTTTTCAGGGAGAAAGAACGGAAACTGCGATGAAATCGGGCAGTATATAGCATCCACTGCGCCCGGAGAAAATCGGTTTGTGCGATTCGGGGAACTGAATGTGCACCCCTGCAGCGGATGTGAATATGAATGTTTTGGCGGGGCCTGCAGGTACAGGGAAGATGATATTTACAGCCTGTGGGAGGAAACGGGCGGTTATGACAGGGTGATCCTGATTGTCCCCATGTACTGCGGGAATCCGGCGTCGTTGTATTTTGTATTCAATGAGCGCAGCCAGGATTATTTCAGCCACAATGAAAGCGATTATGAGGATGTGGTTAGACGGCTGTATATCATAGGTGTGTACGGAAAAGCGGAAACTTCGCCTGATTTTGTTCCCTGTCTGGAGCAATGGTTTGAGGGCTCCGGTTATACGGGGCGGGTACTGGGGATTGAACGGCATCTGTATGGCCAAAAGCTCGGGGACAGGGTTCTGGATGTGGCGGAAGTGGCGGAGAAAATCGGGGAATTTTTAAAAGAAGGATGAGGTTGTAAAATGTCAGGGGAAATCTGGTTTTTGGATCGTCTTAAAGGTTTGCTGACGAAAAAAAGAAATGAAGTACACAATAAAATGAAATTATAAATCAGGAGGAGACCGGTATGAGTTACGATTTGATGGTTTTTGAAAAGACGAAAGCACCCAATACAAAAGAAGAATTCATGGCATGGTATGAGAAACAGACTGCCTGGGAGGAGGAACATGATTACCAGACTATCGGCGTCTCTTCTTCCGCGCTGCAGAATTGGTTTATGGAAATGAAGGATATTTTCCCGCCGATGAACGGAGCTTATGCGCCGGGCCCGGAGCAGTTGGAAAAAGACGGGGATCTGGAAAGCCGCCTTGTGGACTACTGCATCGGCCGGGAGGTCATTTACGCCGCATTTCCCTGGTCTGCTGTGGAGGAAGCCTATGAGACGGTGAGGCGGCTTGCCCGGAAACATGATGTGGGTTTCTTTGATGTAAGCGGGAGCGAAGGGGATATTATTATGCCGGATGGAACCTGTATTCTGTAAACAATAGCAGAGTCTGCATTGGTTTATCGATTTTGCCAGGTTTGCTGCCGGTTTTTGAAGTGCAGTGAAAGGCAGCAAGAGATTCCGGAGGTATGAAAATGCATTTTGGATTTTCCTATGTAGGGCTGATTTACCTGATTATGCTGATGGCGCCCAATATCCTGTGGATAAAGAATCAGCCTAGGGACTATGAAAAATATGTGGCAAACGAGAAGAGGATACTGGTGATCCTGGAGCGGACAGGGGAGGTTCTGGTATCCTGCCTGGTGCTGATTTTTTCTGATTTTAACGTGAAGCCCTGGTCAGGGCAGAGCTGGTGGCTTGTGCTTTCTTTTCTGCTGATGCTGTGTTATGAGCTCTACTGGCTGCGGTATTTTCGCAGTGAGAAGACCATGGGAGATTTTTACAACAGCTTCCTGGGAGTACCTGTGGCAGGGGCCACACTTCCCGTGGCGGCATTCTGTCTTCTGGCGGTTTACGGGAAGAATCCGGTATTGATGGCGGCCGTAGTCATTCTGGGCATCGGGCATATCGGCATCCATCTGATGCATCGAAAAGAGGTAACCGGGGAGTGATTTCTGCTTCATGGAGCTTCAAGTATTCGGAGTTTTATTTGTCTGAGACGCATGGAGCTGCAAGTATCCGGGGCTTTATTTGTCTGGGACGCTTCCTGAAAGGTTTGCGGATACAACGGAAATGGCGGCAAAGTATTGCGGAAAGGTGCTGATGGTCAACTGCATGGCGGAGGGAGACGCTTATAGCGGTGCCTTTTTCTTTCAGGGCGGCGCAGTGCAGGCGGAGCTGCCGATGGGGCAGGAGCGGTAGAGCAGACAAAAAGGAGAAGAACAATGGTTTATTATAATGACGGACAGGTTCTGGTGCGTGATATGGAGGCAGGCGACGCGCGGCAGTTTCGGGACGGAGAGGTAGAACAGGGATGGAATTCCGATATCAGGAAATATGAAATGCGGCTTGCGGACCAGAAATCCGGCAAGTCTGTATCGCTGACGGCAGAATACCTTGGCAGTCCGGCGGGTTACATCAATGTATATCCCGATGCCAGGAACGGCGCGTTTGGAGGAAAGGGCTATCCGGAAATCGTGGACTTCGGCGTATTGGAAAAATACCGCAAAATGGGTATCGGAAACCGGCTGATGGAGGTTGCGGAGAAAATAGCCGGAGAGTACGCGGATATGGTTTATCTGGGAGTGGGCCTGCACAGCGGATACGGAAGCGCCCAGAGAATGTATGTAAAGCGGGGCTATATACCCGACGGCAGCGGCGTCTGGTACAATGATGCGGTGTGCGGGCAATATGCGGACTGCTGTAACAATGATGACCTGGTACTGTATCTGTCGAAGCAATTGAGGGGTACAAAGCATAACGCGCCTGAAGCGGACTGATACAGGAACGGCATTGATTTTTTTGCCTGTCGCACTTTGCCCGAAAATGCTCAAAAGGAGTCGATGGCATGAAGACGATAAGTATTAGCCTGGATGATAAAATATATGAGGAATTAAGTGAAATGCTTGACGGCATGGGACAGACGAAGCAGACGTTTTATGAATCCTTTACCAGAACTGCGTTGAGGGAAAGAAGCATACCATTTATTATTTCCGCACCGGTAAGGGCGAAAAGTACAGGTGAACATGATAAAC